>JBFEYG010000224.1:0-3879 GCA_041562275.1 Sulfurimonadaceae bacterium
GAAGACTCGTTCTTGGTGATGTCGGCCAGGCCGGCCAAGGCATAAGTCGTGTTTTTAAAAAGCGTATATTTAGGTTTGTTAAGTGCCATATCTGTTCCTGCTGATTATGTTTGTGCAATTATAGTGTAATTAGAAATGAGGCACGAGGTATATGATCTCTCTGCTTTGGTTGCCTTTTCTTTTGCTTACTTTTCATTACAATAGTATTTATAATTATAATTAAGACAAGCACACCACAATATTCTTGCCTATTTTTCATACAAACACCTCCCCTTTTCCTCTAAACAAAGCCTTAGTAATTGCCCAATCAAAAGGAATAAGGTCAACTATGAATTCAAAACTGGTAAATTATAAGAACTTCCAAATATCTTCGGAACTGCTCCAGATCATTGATCGGTTTTTCGGTGAGTTTGATATGGACGTTAGATTCTGCCTGCGACAAAGGATTATTTATGTAAACAGTCATAGATACGGCAAAGACTAGTAATAACGCCAACGACATCTTAAATACTGAGAAGAATTTATTCATGTATTCCCTTGGTGGTTTATTGTGAATTGGCGGGAAATTATCGCAGTAGTGTAAGTTTTATATAAAAGCTATTATATGCTTCTGACTATTTGATGTTGTTATAAAACAAGTATCCTACGAAGCGATAAGATCGCATGCTTATTTTGATGAAGACATGGATTATTTGTTGCGTTTAAGTCTCAAAGTATGGTATATTAAGCCAAAAACAAGAATAAGACCAGAACTTTATCGTATTTTTACACAAGCATGTCATAATAGCGTCCATACACTTCCCTAAGGTCATTACAATATGAGCAAAATATACATAGCGCGCCAAAAGATCGTCAACCTGAACGGTAAGACTTTCGCCTATGAACTTCTTTTTCGAGACAGCAAAGATGCGATAAAAGAGTTTCCAAGCAACATCAAAGCCACCTCGCAAGTCATGCTTAATACACTCACTCATATGAACTTTGATCAGGTCATGGGAAAAGGGACCATGGCCTTTATCAATGTAGACTGTGAAGTCATCCGCTCCGATATTCTCGGACTGCTTGATCCCGAACGTTTCGTCATAGAGATACTGGAGACCACCAAGATAACCGAAGCAGTGATTCGAAATATCGCTCAACTGAAAAAGAAAGGCTACAAGATCGCTTTGGACGATTTTGACTGTTCGCAAGAGATGATCGCCAAGTTTCAACCGATTTTCAAATATCTTAATATGATCAAGATCGATGCAGTCACCGTCTGTATCGACAACCTAAAAAAACTTATGCCGAAGTTCAGGGATGCCGGATTGAAACTTCTTATTGAGAAGATCGAGAACTCCAAGGACTATCTCTTTTACAAATCTTTAGGATTTGACCTTTATCAGGGCTACCACATAGGGATGCCTGAGACCCTTGAACTTGAATCGGCACAAGAGGCCATAGCACCCGTTGTCTTAAATCTCATCTCTGTCATAAAAAAGGATGCTGAGACTTCCAAACTTGAAAAATTCATCAAGCAACGCCCCGAACTTGCTTACAACATCATCAAGTTTATCAACAACAACAATAATATCCGAGACAACGTCTCTTCCATCATCCACGCTGTGACATTGATGGGACGTGAGTCGCTCTTACGCTGGCTTTTGGTCTATCTCTACTCCGAAGTCTCTGCCAACGAGTTTTCCGAAGCACTTTTAGATGCTGCCATCACACGGGCAGAAAGGATGGAGGAGAGCGCCGATATCGATATCAGGGAAGAGGCCTATATGGTAGGTATGTTCTCTATGCTTGACACTCTTTTTGAAGCCGATATACACGATATCTTTAAGCACCTTCGTCTGGACCCTGTGATCAGCAACGCTGTTCTATACAAGTCAGGCAGACTGGGGAAGAACCTTCTTGATGCCATCAAGGTCGAAAAGGACCGTTTCAAAGAGATCCTCTTTGCCAATTACGACAGGATAAACTCAGCCGATATCCTTATTGCTCTGGAGAAGAACAACATCAAGTATTAAATAGACAGCTTACTTATCCGTACAGGCATACACGTCGATCTCACCGCTCTTTGGCTTCATCAAGACCCACTGTGCCGTCTCCCAATTCAGCACAGGCACCTCTTTATAGAGTGCGATCAGTCTGTGTTCCATCTCAAGGTCTGAACTCTGCTGAAGTCTTTCTCTTAAGATCTGCTCGCGCTTCTGGGAGTTTAGAAGTAATTCCGATTCGTACCACTGCTGCTCGCTCATCTCTTCCTTATAGGGCACTTCATTATGGGCCGTAAAAGGAGAAGAGCCAAGATCATAGTGATTCGTCTGGATGATAAGATTCTCATCTCCCATCTCGCGTACATGTATATTGTTTTTGCTTCCCAGCTCGATCACGCAGGCCTCGCCTTTTTTTACCCCGCAGATACTGATAAAACAGGGAGAACCAACGTCCCAAGACTTCACCTTCTCCTTCGCGCTTTGATAGTCGTTCACCAAGACATCTTCAAGCAGCTGGCGTATCAAAAAGGTCGGGTCCGACTTGAACTTGGCTGAACGTTTCCAGGGAGCATAATTAATAGCGATGGAATAACCTTTTTTAGCACCGGTAAGGACACCTACCATAGCTGTGATCCCTGCGACCTGTGCCACCTCTTCATCATTTTCATTTACAAAGCTGAAGCGCCGTGTTGCGCGGGCGATATCATCGGCACCCTTCCAGTCAAGGCTTCTCAGACAGATCATCTCTTCATTCTTCTCATCCCAGACCATGACGACAGAACAGCCCATATGCGCCAAGGTGTACTGTCTTTGCAAAAATGCCATGAGCGAAGCAGACATGTCCGAACACTGCGAAGCGAGGTAGTCACTCTCATCAGTATAGTGTCCCCATCGCTTATAGGCTGTTCTGTACAGTATCTCTGCACTTAAGTGCACCAGCCATTTAGGTACGCCTACACTATAGACAAGCTGACTCATCGCCTTACACAATGTCGTCATCTGTTGGGCATCTTCAGATACGACATCTTTCCATATCTCTTCCGCAGACTCAGCTTCAAAAAAGACCTTTCTCTCTTGCGTGACCCTGGAGATGTTCTTATAAGGATTACTCAACATGGCTCAACTCCTTTGCCAGTGCCTTTGCGCCTGAAAAATCATTCTTGCCTGTTCCCAGTTTTGGGATATTCTCAACCGCGTAGATCTCTGCAGGTATGGTAAGCGGGTTCATCCCCGAATCGATTAGAGACTTCTTAAGACCTTCGGTATTGTCATAGCCCTGTATGAGCAGGATCACCTTTTCACCCTTTTTTTCATCCGGCAGGTTCACGGCCAGAAGATCGACTTCGGCATCATTAATACAGGCTTTAATATCTGACTCGATACCGCCTAGCGAGACCATCTCCCCGCCCAGTTTGGCAAAACGCGAATACCTGTCAACGATATAGAGATATCCGTCAGCATCCTTATGCCCTTTGTCTCCGGTCTTGTACCACTGTACACCGTCGATCTCTGCCATCACTTCTGCCGTCTTGCTTTCGTCTTTGAGATAGCCCAGCATGACCTGAGGTCCGCCGATAAGGATCAGTCCGTCCTCATCTACGCCAAGCTCTTCCAAACTGTTCGGATCGACGATCTTAAAGGCCGTCCCCGGAAGCGGCATACCGATACTGCCCTCCTTGTTTCCTACCTGAACGGTAAAACTCTCCGTCTCAAGGATGTCCGGCAGATTAACGCTCGCTACCGGTGCGGACTCTGTAACACCGTAACCTTCGAAGATGACCTTATGAAACTTCTGCATAAAGGCTTCTTTGACATCAGGGCTCAGTTTTTCAGCACCGGCTACGATAAGACGGAGGCTTTCAAGCATCAGTGGATGTACCTTTCTGTTTTTGGC
>JBFEYG010000225.1:0-3870 GCA_041562275.1 Sulfurimonadaceae bacterium
GGTGGATGAACAGAAGTACAGCGGCTTTATTGATTGCGATCATGTTCCATCTTTTACTATGGCTGATCTTCTATTTATTTATGCAGGCAAGCCCCAAAAGAATTAACAAACCTCAAGAGAATCGCATCAAAGTCGCACTCAAAGAACAGCCCAAGAGCTCAAAGAAATCGGCTGCGATAGATAACAAGATAAAGCCAGTAGAAAAAGCACCGCCTATGCTTAAAGGCAAACAGCTGAGAAACTGCCACAGCAAGCCAAGACTGAACCAAAACCACTCTCAAAAAAGCCGCCCGAACAAGAACCTGCTGAAAAGCCGATCGAGAGACTTGCTCCCAAAGAGAGTGCCTCCAAAAAAATCATAGAGACAAAGACAGAGAAAAGCACAGAAGAAGTCACAAAAAAAGCTGAAGAGGTCAAAGAGCCCGTCAAGAAAAGCGGTCTCTACAGCAAGCTTTCTAAAAAGCAGGTGACAAAAGATGTCAAAGTTAAGCACGAACAAACAGGAACGCATATCGGAAGCGATTTTCAAGAGGCTTACGGGGAGGCATTCGGCAGACTCTCTGAAGGTGAAAAACAGTATATCATCGATAATCAGGAGATCATGCGCCGTATTACACAGGAACAGCTTAATCGCCTGGGTCCTGTCAACATACCGCGCAATCTTAATGTCAACACGATGAACATCATAGAGTTCTATCTGCATCCTAACGGAGATATCAGCGGATTGAGGATCGTCGATGCCTCAGGACAGCAGATCTTAGACGACACATCCCTGCAGACGATAGAGTACTCCTACCATCGTTATCCTCTGCCAAAACAGAAGACGCTGGTTCGCTATAAAGTCGGGTATTATCTTGGCGGACGCCGATAGAGCGAAACGTAAGATAAAAAGGAAAAGACACATCTCTTTTTGCCTTCCGACTATGTTCATTTAAAGCTACAAAACTAAGACAACAAGGACCTGTTAATCACACATAGGGTCACTGCTTCGAAGTCTTGGAGCCCACTTCAATGCATTTTCATTTAAATCATCATGCAGATTAAAGAGTTGAGCATCTTTAGCCTGTGCGGAATAATCATCAGGTGTCAAGAGGCCTATTCCGCCAGTCAAGATACTGTCTAGTGTCTCCGTTTTAACTTTTGCACTGAAAAGCCCGATCTCCATGCCGATCCCGCCTGCATTATAGAAATAGGAGTTTCCTCTAACAAGGTGCGCATAACAAGGTTCGACGAAGACTTCTATATCTACTTTTGTCGCATCATCGTTCAAACGGTACTGGACAACCGAACCGATCTTGATCTGGCGATAATACACAGGGGTATTCTCTTTTATTCCACTTAGTTTCGTTGCCTGCAGTACAACACGAAGCCCTTTTTCATTCAGATGCGGCAACGGAACCTTGGACATCAGATTAAAATAGTCTGCACTCTTTTGTGAAGAACCCGGCTTAAGTACGATAAAAGTCCCTTTGAGTGCAGCAGAAAAGTTTTCTATACCCTGAAGACTCATCTCAAATGCTTCTGTCCAAAACAGCGTGTCTTCTTTTATCAGATAGTCGTAGTTGCTGTTGATCTTCAGGTCAAGCTCAACACCGTCTTTTACCAATCTGACGTCTTCGACATGGCCGATGATGACACTTTTATACATCACTATGTTTCCTGTGATAAGTCCGTAGGAGTCCTTACTGAACAAGGTCACATCCGTATAATTGCTCATGGCTGCCGATCTAGTGCTATAGAGCTTGAACTGCTCATTGTTGCGGGCAGCCTTGGCATCTTGTGAAGCGGGAGTATAAAAGGCTATTCCTCCGCTTACTATCGACTCGATAGATTCGGTGTTTATCTCAAAACCTGAAAGATCAAACTTTGCATCTACGCCGCTTGCATTGTAAAACAGGGTGTCATTATGTACTTCATCTGCGTATTCTTCGACAATAAAAATATCTATCAATACTTTTTTCATCTTGCTGTCCCATCTATATGAAGTGACTTTACCCACTTTTATCTGCTTGAAATAGACAGGAGAATCTTCTTTAAGTGAACCGAGCGTATCGGAAACAAGCGTCAATCTGGTGCCTTTTTGTGACAGATACATTGCTTTTTTGACATCGGTATAACTATTGTAAAGAGGATATGATTTTTTCATCTTCCTGTGCAACTTGAGTTCAGGCGTCTCAACCGCTATACCTCCGCGCGCTAGGCTTTCAAGATTGCCTGCCTTAAAATCAACACCGTTAAAATCTGCTTTCAGCTCTATTGCGTCCATATGATAGAACCTGGATGAAGCATTCAACAGCTGTTGATATGCCCGGTCAACGATCATATCAACGATGAAACTTTTTTTGTCTTTGTGGATCTGATACGAAGACACGGCACCTATCTTGACGCCATGATAATACAGGCCCGTACCTTCTTGAAGGTTTTTAATCTCTTTTGCGATCAAGCGGACAGCAACACCCTCTTTTTTCGGCGCTTTTTCATGCAAGGTGAAACTTGATTGCGCTTTGGCGTTGATATCTGAACTTATGAAGTTGATATAGTTGCCTTTGACTACCGCATCAAGCCCGTCAACGGAGTTGAAGCTGACTTGCGGCTTTACAATCCAGAAATAGGCTTTTTCATTCGCAAAATGTCTAAAATCATTATGTACTCTTATTTTGACTTCTGTTTTGTCTTTTACAGGGTCATATTTAATCGCTTTGACGACTCCGGCTTCAACGCCCTTATAAAAAAGCTTTGTACTTTCAGGTTCCAGAAGGTTATGGTCATCCATCATCAGCACTATCTCTTTCTCGCTTAAGAGGACATCTTCATAGGAGTCATACAGATGAAACCTGGTTCTGTCGGTCGTGACCGGAGAGGAAAAACAGTTTTTGCTGTTGTGCATAGCTATTCCCCCGGCGATAAAGCTGGCAAAAGAACCCATTTTCACTTTTACTCCGGTAAGACTTGCCTTTACATCTATGGCTTCCGCTTTGTAAAAAACAGACTTTTCATGCACCAGGTCCATATACTTCGTCTCAATACGAAGATAAAGGTCTATGCTCTGTTTGTCATCGGAAAGTTTTTTGTCTTCGACTTTACCGATGGCTTGTTTGTTGTACAAGACCGGGGCCCCGATAGATATATCACCTTTGTTTACCGTGTTGACAATAACGGACAGACCGGGATTGAAAACATTGATAGGAGGTGTTGACAAAGCGACAAAATGATCTTCAAACGGGAGTGAAAGCAGTTGATCTTTGGTGTTCGCTGCGGGCATGACAGCAATATATATCCCGCTGACGATAGTGTTTAATCCAGAAACTTCAGTTAGGCTTATTTTGGGCTCTACCTTCCAGAACTTGTTTCCTTTTCGTGTGACTTTGTCGGCCGCTTTTTTATTGATCAAGGCGATAATCTCAAGTTTTGAAACATCATCCTTCATAATATGGATGTCTTCCACTACTCCAATGTTGATGCCTTTGTACATTATAGGTGTCTTACCGTTTCGGATACCGTCACCGTTTTCGATGACGATTGTAACACGGGTGCCGGCATCAATATAGTTCTTCCAGATCATTCCCGCAGTGATCAAAAGTGCTACAATCGGAGCTACCCAGATCAACGAGATGCTTCTTTTGTCCCTTCTTAAGCCTCTGGCTAACTCATCATTGCTCATCATCATCCTTATTACTCTTTTCATCCCACAGCAGACGTGTGTCAAAACTGTCCGTGGCCATCATTGTTAATATTACCATTGTAGCAAAAGATATAGCTGCAAAGCCTGTAGTGACGCGCGCCAGTTCTCCAAATTGGACCAATGTGATGACCAAACCGATCACGAAGATATCCAGCATCGACCATTTTCCGATGACATCTATGATCTTA
>JBFEYG010000226.1:0-3828 GCA_041562275.1 Sulfurimonadaceae bacterium
AGTAAGTTCTACATGCACAAGATATTCAAAGAGATCTTTGGCAGAAACATCTATGAGAGCATCAAATCGATACGGCTGCAAAAAGCATCTTCATTGCTGCTTACAAACAAATATTCGACCATCACAGAGATAGCCGCACTCTGCGGATACAGCTCACAGACTTCCTTTATCCGAGTGTTCAAAGAGCGGTTCCTGGTAACGCCTACGGCATGGAGAAAAGGCGGATATAAAAAATACTCCAAACAGATACTCGAAGAGTCCCAAAAAGCTAAAGCATCAAATGCAAATTTTAACGATATCGAAGCAAGTATTGTCAAGATGCCGCCTATCGAAGCCTATTATATACGGCACAACGGATATAACGATGAGATCAGACAGACTTGGCAAAAGATCCAAACATGGATGTACAGTAATAATATCAAAGAGTATAAGCACATAGCACTTTTTCACGACAACCCGGTTGTGACCCATTTGGATGAATGTCAATATGTGGCCTGTATAGAGGTCAATGATAAAGATTTACCCAAAGATCAGAGACTTCCGAAATTCAATATCTCTGATGGGATCTATGCCAAATTCGACATCAAAGGTATGGATGGTGATTTCTTGAAGTTCATGAATTGGCTCTATAATGAATGGTTGCCAAACAGTGACTATGAAACAACGACCAAACCGCCATTTGCGATCTATAATAAGAACAAGTACCTATCTGATGATAATAATTTTGATCTGAGTTTTTATCTGTCGATAAAGTTTTGAGCAGACAGAAAGCAACCATAGGCATTTAGAGAGATTATTTGATTTCTCTTCTTCTTTGCATCCCAGGTTTCTTTGAGCGGTAATACTATCATCCTAGTCACCTGACCCTTTATCAAGTTGCTAGTAGAAAGATTATATGATTTTGAGATTTTATAAAAACAGCGTATAAAGGAGAACCTATATGTTAGAGTACGACAGAGAGCATATTCTTCATCCTTATGCACCTTCCAATCCATCATCAAATATGACATTTGTAAAATCAGCGAAAGGCGTATACCTGGAGCTGGAAGATGGAAGTAAGATAATAGATGGCATGTCCTCATGGTGGTCCGTCATTCATGGTTACAATGTAGCATCTTTAAACGATGCTGCAATAGAGCAGATGAACAAAGTATCGCATGTTATGTTTGGGGGAATCACCCATGAACCGGCTATCAGACTCGCACAAAAGCTTATTGAGATCACGGATAAATCTTTAGACAGGGTCTTTTTCAGTGATTCCGGTTCTGTAGCTGTCGAAGTTGCTTTGAAGATGGCATTTCAATACTGGAGTTCACAAAGCAATAGCCAAAAGACCAAGATACTGGCCTTCTCAAAAGGGTATCACGGTGATACCTTTGGCGCCATGAGTGTATGCGATCCTATAACGGGAATGCATTCTGCATTTGAAGGGATCCTTCACAAAAACCTATTTGCAGATGCTCCGGGATGCGCTTATGGCGAAACATGGGATGAAAAATACATTATCGACTTTGCATCGAAATTAGAGAAGAACCACAAAGAGATAGCCGCCGTCATTATTGAACCCATCGTTCAAGGTGCGGGCGGTATGAGGATCTATTCACCCGAATTTTTAAAATCTGTAAGAGTCTTATGCGATAAATATGATGTCTTGTTGATCCTTGATGAGATCGCTACAGGCTTTGGCAGAACTGGAAAACTGTTTGCGTATGAGCATGCTGATGTCTCCCCCGATATCTTATGTGTCGGCAAAGCACTCACAGGCGGATATATGTCGCTTGCAGCGACCCTCACTACACAAAAAGTGATGCAGGGCGTCGAAGCAAATGGAAATGTTCTGATGCATGGACCGACCTTTATGGCAAACCCTTTAGCCTGTGCTGTTGCCAATGCATCGCTTGAACTGCTTCTAAACTCTCCATGGGAAGAAAGAATACACAACATTCAAACACAGTTACATGAAGAGCTGACAGCATGTGAAGGACTGAGTATAGTCAAAGAAGTCCGTATTCTTGGGGCGATCGGTGTTGTGGAGTTAAACGAAGCGGTTGACTTAGGGTTTATGACTCCGGCATTTATAAGAGAAGGTGTCTGGGTAAGACCCTTTTTAAACCTCGTCTATATAATGCCTCCATTTGTGATAACTCAAGAGGAGTTGACGCATTTGACTACCGCCATTTTTAATGTAATCAAAGCGTATGAATCTTACAAAGCAAATGTGAATCAAGGCTAGGGGTTCTTGAATCCTTCGTCTTCTAGTAACTGCTGCGGCTGGGTATTTACATCAGGGCAGTTTCCCAGACCGGCAGCTCGTCGGAGTCGGTCGCGTACTGCATGACCGATCCCGACGTCTTCGGGCATGACTGCCACAAGTATCTCTAATCCAAGGTGATCAGCCTGGCGCAGAGCGTGATACAGCTCATGTGCCTGTTCCTCAAGGCTTTGCGTCAGACGTATCCAAGTAAGGTTTTGAGGCAGTGACTTTGGCAGATGCGATGCCAATAGACCCATGCGTTGTCCGCGCTCTTGGTACTCTTTCACCTGTTGTTCTACATCGTCCCACGATGCAAGGATCACTTTTGCTCTTGGGGAATAGTGCGATGGCTTACCTCCCGGATAGCGTACAGGTGGTGTATTAGATGGCATAACGACTGAGCTCCCAAGAACAGAGTATATCTCCTGCTCACTGATCTTGCCCGGGCGCAAGATCCTAGGCACTCCTGTCAAAAGGTCAATGATAGTCGATTCTATACCGACGGAGCAGCGTCCGCCGTCCAGGATGAGATCCACCTTATCACTCAGTTCTTCACGTACGTCCTCTGCCGATGTGGGGCTCACACGTCCATAGCAATTCGCAGATGGCGCCGCGATCCCACCTCCAAATTCGCTTAGCAATGCCAAGGCTACAGGATGGTCTGGCACCCGTAACGCCACTGTATCAAGACCTCCTGTCACTGTATCTGGAACACCGGCTAGTCGGGGTAAAATCATCGTAAGCGGCCCAGGCCAGAAGGCTTTGGCTAATTGCCAGGCAGTCTGCGGAATATTCTGAGCCCATTGGGTCATTTGCTCTGCATCGGCCAAATGCACGATTAGAGGGTGATCGGAGGGCCGGCCTTTGACAGCAAAAATACGCTTGACTGCCTCCGGATTGCGTGCATCGGCACCCAAGCCATAGACGGTTTCCGTAGGGAAGGCAACAAGTCCACCCGTTTGAAGAACAGTAACGGCCTGATCAATACCCAATGAATGTTCAGATAGTTGGTTCATAAGTAACTCCTTTGATTTAATGAAAGCCTCTTAACAGCTGATAGCTATTCCGTTTTAGGTTCTTTAGTTTTTGCGGAGACTGATAGCAGATAGGGGAGTTTTCTATGTATTCCCACAACTTTTGTGGGAATTAGAAACAAGGGAGTACTCAAAAATCAGTTGAGTTCTTGGTCGTCTGCTTTAAATTTATCAAAGTATTTACTGACAATCGTTCCCGCTGGCATACTTTCAATTTTTGAGAAAATGACATAACTGATTACGGCGTGGATAACCAGAGTGATTATCAGACCTTCAAAGATACCAACTTTGAAGACCAACCCGGCACAGACGGTTGCAAGCAGTACAGCATAAGGTCCAAATGCTGCAATGTGTAACAAGCCTAAGAACATTTTGATACCAACAAATGACATAATAATTGCCAATGCAAAGTAAGGTAAATAATGTAAATATTGAGAGTTAAATACAAAGAATGTTATGAGTACACCAATCACCAATACCGATAGTTTTGTATAAGCACCTGCAAGACGATTTGTGGATGATTTTGCCAAACCGTCAAGG
>JBFEYG010000227.1:0-3788 GCA_041562275.1 Sulfurimonadaceae bacterium
CAGAGTCTTCTCTTCGAAGAGTTTATCGCTGTCATAGACGGTCGAGTTCAGGATAAGCCGTCTTGCCTGAACCGTCTCGTCTTTTGTGTACAGTGTAAAGTAGCCTTTATGCCGCTCGATCTTTGTGATCTCGCTGTTGAGCCGGACATCTTTCATCGATGCTGTCATCTCTTCGAAAACACGGCCTAGGCCTCCAAAGGCATAATGGGTCGCATTGAAGGTATAGCCCAGACTCAATGCCGCTGTAAAAAAGTTTATCTCTTTGGAGGGGGCCTGTGCTACGATCATGATCTGTGCTTCAAGAAAACGCAGATATTCAGGTGAGACCTCTTTGTAGAAGGCATGGATAAAATCATGGGCATTCGTGCGAAGGTACTTTTGAAACTTGAACATCAGAGGCAGATAGCTAAAGAGTGATACGGTTTTGGACACAATAGTCCGGTTGGTATAATAGTGTCCTCTCATGGCATAAAACTCTTTTCCGATGGTGTGGACCAGTGTCCAAAACGCTCTGTTCTTGGGGTGGGGATAGTGCTTTTCGAGCGCTTCTAAAAAAAGATCAAGATCTCTATAGCGCGGTACCGTCTTATCTTCTTGTATGATGACGATAGCCGGATCGGTAGCAATGATATCAGGTACAAACCCTATGGCGTCAAACATCTCCTTGACGACCTGTCCTTCTTCGTAACCGGCCAAAGTCGTTGCGCCCGTATTATAGGAATATCCTTTGTGTCTGAAGGTGGAACTGCAGCCGCCGAGGTAGGGCTCTTTTTCAAAGAGTACGGTATCGTGACCTTTTGCATCAAGATAGGCAGCAATACTGGCCCCTCCTATCCCGGAACCTACGACAGCATATTCTCTCATCCTTTCATCCCTTCATAAAGCGAATGGATGCATTTGACAAAGGAAGGATGGTCATTGGGCGCTTTGGCGACCCGGTAGGTCTCAAACCCAAGCTCTTGCGCGACTTCTCGGTACTCGATATCAAGCTCAAATTCGGTCTCTGAATTATCCATAGTGAATGCAAGGGGATATAGGATGACTTTTTTCTTCTGCAGGCTTGCCAGCTTGTCTTCAAGATAAGGGCGTATCCATTCAAGCGGTCCAAGCCGGGATTGATAGGCCAGATGGGTCTTGTGAAAATGCATACCTGCTTCTGTGAGTGCTTTTCGTGCATGGTAGAGGTTGTATTTGATGTGGCGCTGATACAAGTCGCCTTTGTCAATAAGACGCTGTGTCAGACCGTGTGCGGAGAAGACCAGTTCATATTCACTTGGGTCTTCGCCTTGAAGCTGCTCGGTGATGCGTTCTACTATCGCCTGAATATAATCAGGGTGTCTGTAGTAATACGGCAAGGTCTTTATCTCTGCTTGTATATTCTGTTCTTTTGCACTTTTTTGAAGCTCTTCTAGGCTTGAAAGTGTTGTCGTCGAAGAGTAATGGGGATACATCGGTATCGCATAGATCTCATCGACATGTTTAAGCTTTTGAAGGACATCAGAGGCAAAGGGCGGGGTGTAGCGCATGACCATATGGACCGTAGCATCTACCTGAGACTCCAAGGCAGAGATGAACGCTTTTGTATAGTCTAATATAGGTGACCTTCCGCCTATAAGGGCATAGTTTTTTTTCGCTTCCTCTTTTCTCTTCCATGTGATCAGTTTGGAGATGATGTTTCTAATAGGCTTGGGCGCACCGATGATATGTTTGTCGTTAAACATATTGCCTAAGAAGATTTCGACTTCGTCCAGACTGCTTGGACCGCCCATGTTCATAAGTAAGATCGCTCGTTTCATATTTACCTGCCTTTCATCTCTAATAGTAGGACAGATAGTCATTTCTTAGTAGGTAAAATATGTCGATTGATTGTTTTTAGGAAAAAAGAAGTCGAGACTTTCCTATGGCTGAGGAAAGTCTTTGATGATGGTGATGACCAGTTCTCCGACTTCAAATCCGTATTTTTTCATCTTGGAATGATTAAGGATAACGCCGTCTTCTTGAAGATGAAGCCAGTCACGTACATCGATGTCGATGGTCCCGTCTTTGTAGGGAACACGCATAGTGTAGTCGATCATTACGGTATTTCCCTTGGCGATCATCTCGGCATCTCCGATGATATCGCCTGCCGTACCGATAAAGGTCTTGTCCCCTGTAGGTCTGAGTGTCCAGACTCTGTGCTGTTTCTCTCCGTCATCATAGACAAAGTGCTCATCCAGGGTCCCTACGCCATTGGCATCCCAGCTTCCGACCAACTTTCCTGTAAAACGTCGGGTGATCTTCCCGTCTCTGTCCTTGACCATCCCGTAGGCAGTCATCGGCCCGTTGAAATAGGCTTGAGGCACAAACTCCGGAGTGCTTTGCGCAAAGTCATCGATCTGCATAGAGCTGCACCCTGTTAAAAATGTACACAGTCCGAGGGTAAATATTGTTCTGAGTCTCATGCTACGAGTCCTTTGTTAAGATGCATGTTCTGATCGCGGGTAAAGGCGATCTGTACAAGGTTGATGTTGCGTGTCAGAAACGCAGCTTCACAATAGTTAAGGTACATCTCCCACATGCGGATAAAATAGTTGTCAAAGCCCAAGTCCCTGACATGATCAAGCTTTTGCTGGAAAGTCTCATGCCAGAGGCGAAGCGTCTTGGCATAGTCTTCCGTAAACTCTTCCATATGAAGAAGGTTCAGACGGGTATGTCGGCTTGTCGTTTCCAGGACCTTGGCCACACTTGGCAGATGGCCGCCGGGAAAGATGTATTTCTGGATAAAATCGGTACTTTTTGTGTAAGCATCGTAACGTCTGTCCGGCATCGTGATGATCTGCATGACCAGGACACCGCTGGGCTTGAGAAGGGACTCGCATTTTTTAAAGAAGACATCGAAGTACTCTTTGCCGACAGCTTCAAACATCTCAACGGCGATGATGGCATCGAACTGTCCGTCAAGGTCTCTGTAGTCTTTGAGCAGGATATCGATCTGTTCTTCTACCGCTTCTGCTTTAAAGCGTTCCTGGCAGAGTGCTTTTTGCTCTTTGCTCAGCGTAACGGTAGTCACCTCGCATTGACGCTCTTTGGCAAGGTGGATCGCCATGGCGCCCCAGCCTGAACCGATCTCAAGGACGCGTGAGCCGGCAGTGATATTGAGCTTGTCGGCCAAGACTTTGATCTTGCGCTTTTGCGCATCATGAAGAGGTTCGTCAGCGTGTTCAAAGACCGCGCCGGAGTACATCATCGTATCATCAAGCATCAGTTTGAAGAAGTCGTTTGAGAGATCATAATGCTCGGAGATGTTCTTTTGTGAACGTGTCTTTGAGTTCTTGCGCATGATGTGCTTGATACGGTTGAGCTGAGGCAGAAGGTTCATAAGACGGTTCTTCTTCTCATTTTCGCTTGTTGTGCCCAGTCTCTCGGAATTGATAAGCGAGAGGATGATCAGTCCGGTAAGGTTGTCCGTGTCAAAATCACCGTCCATATAGCTCTCGGCAAAACCGATATCTCCATACAGGGCGATACGCCTGAAAAATGCACTCTTGTGAAGGGTAAGCTTGACAAAAGGTGCCTGATCGTTTCCATAGTTCCTTTCGGTTCCGTCGGGAAAACGTACCTGCAGACTTCCTGCTTCTATCTTGTTTAAAAATTTGTGTCCGATATTGTTCCAAAAACCTTTCATGATCAGTACCTCCTTGTTTGGTCGAGTTGAATAGGCGTATGCCATTTTAGGCCTTGACGCCAAAGCTTGAATGATTGCCAGAGCGTTCGTGTTACCACGCCAAAGGTCAAAAATGTCTGGCGGA
>JBFEYG010000228.1:0-3778 GCA_041562275.1 Sulfurimonadaceae bacterium
AAAGCCCCTAAAATAATTAGATTCCCGTAGTTTATCATAGACTACAATATACACATCAGAGACCTGTTTTATGGGATTTAATAGACTTTATTGGATTACTTTAGATTATGTGATTGGTGGAGACGTGCGGGATCGAACCGCAGTCCTAAAATAGCTAGAAAAAGGCGTCTACATGTTTAGAAAGGTTGTTTGGTTTGATCCTGCTTCACACAACCTGCAAAGCTACGCAAGACGAGTCTCTAAATTCATCTTCGGTCGAGACGTCCCGAAAATATATCTATCATAAGGGTTATACTTCAAGATCTCTTCTAGGATAGAACCGAAGAGTGAAGCAGCCCGTCCTCTAATTAAAGAGGGGGTAAAACTTAAGCTACTGCTAAAGCTGGGCGATAATTAGTGTTGTTTGCATTTAAGCAAGTTGAGCCGCGTAACGGAAATGCTCAGTCCGACATGCAACCAAATCCCGAAACTACTCCAGTCGAAGCCAAGTCGTCCCCAAGATCAGAAGATAAGTGTAACACTAATGATGGAATTATACCATTATAAATGCAGACTGTTGCATAATGAAAAGCAATCAATCAAACCGTACAGTCATACTTTAACAATGGTTTAATCTTATAGTATTAAAATAAGTTATAAAAGGATTTGGATGCGCTACTTTTTTATCTTTATTTTTTCTTTTGGCATGCTCCTTGCAAATGAGCCTACTGTTAAAATCGGAGTCTTAGCTAAAAGAGGCTATGAAATATCACATAGGAAGTGGGATGCCACAGCGCAATACCTTTCAAAACAAATTCCAGGGCACAGTTTTGAGATCATTCCCATTGACTTTAAAGATATCTTCGAGACGGTAGCCAAAGAAAAAGTCGATTTTATCCTGGCAAATTCCGGATACTACGTTGTCCTGGAGAGTCAGTACGGAGCCCAACGTATCACGACACTGGTCAACAAGCACATCACAGGTCTGGCACAAAAAGAGTTCGGCGGCGTGTTGTTTACCCACATAGACAATAAAGACCGTTTTAATACCATCGAGGACATCAGAGATACGAGTTTTGGCGCGGTTAATAAAAACTCCTTAGGCGGCTGGCAAATGGCCTGGCGAGAACTGGTTGAACACGATATCGACAAGGAGAAAGACCTTACTTCATTGCGTTTTCTTGGAACGCATGACAAAGTCGTCTACGCGGTGTTAAACAAAGATGTAGAGATAGGGACAGTCAGAACGGACACCTTAGAGCGTATGGCCTTGGAAGAGAAAATAGATCTTAATAAGATCCATATCATCGCACCCAAGTCCTACGATAATTTTCCATACCTCATCTCAACAAAGCTTTATCCGGAATGGCCGCTTGCAAAGCTAAAGCACACATCAGATGACTTGTCCAAACAGGTCGCTATCGCTCTTATGCAGATGTCTTCTTCCTGCGAGGCCGCTGTAAAAGCCAACATCGATGGATGGAGCACACCCCTGAGCTATCAGCCTGTACATGCCTGCTTCAAAATCCTTGAGATCCCACCCTATTATCAGCCGATAGAGTTTTGGAAGGTCATCGACAAATATAAGTTTTGGATCCTGTTCTATCTTTTCGGAGCCGTTGCCGGGATCAGCATGCTCGTCTATCAGGTCCGTCTGACATCTTTTTTAAAAAAGACGCAGAATGAACTGGTCCAGACGGAAAAGATGGCGGCCTTGGGACGACTTGTCGCGGGTATAGCCCATGAGGTCAACACACCTATAGGCATAGGCGTGACTGCCGCTTCCCACCTCAAAAAAGAGATCAATAACTTCAATCAGGCCTATCAAAACGAGTCTCTGACCAAAAACGCTTTTGAAGACTTTATAGACACCTCCCTTCAAAGCAGCAATATTCTTCTTAACAACTTGGAACGTGCTGCGAACATCATACAAAACTTCAAGCAGGTATCCGTTGATCAAAGCAGTGATAAAATAAGAGACTTTTATCTAAAAGAGTACCTTGACAGTATAGTCATCAATTTAAAACCCACCTTGAAACAAAGTTCTCCCTTGATAGAGATACGCTGTCCTCAAAGCCTGCAGATCGAGTCCAACCCAGGAGCTTTTTATCAGATCTTCACCAATCTTATCATGAACTCCATGATCCATGGATTCGAAGACAGGAAAAATGGTCATATCACCATCGATGTCCATACTAAAGGCAACGATATCGAGATCATCTATAAAGATAATGGGAAAGGAATGGGCAAAGAGCACCTTTCTAAGATCTTTGATCCCTTTTTCACCACCCGAAGATCATTAGGCGGAAGCGGTTTGGGGACCCATATCATCTACAACCTTGTGACACAAAAGCTCCACGGAACCATCACGGCAAAATCCGAAGAGGGCCAAGGGCTCACATTTATTATGAATTTTAAAGGTATCAATCATGTTTAAAAATGGAAAACTTACATTTAAAGAAGAGACACCGGCTCCAATAGGAACCAAAAAAGAGCACTTTTGGAATGTACTCATCGTTGACGACGATCCCGGTATCCACGAGGTCAGTAGAATGGCTTTGGCCGGTTTCATGTTTGAACGTAAAAAATGCAATTTCATCAGTGCCTATTCGGCTGATGAAGCCTTGGATATACTCCAAAAAACTCCCAATATCGCTCTGGCTCTTGTAGATGTCGTCATGGAGACAGAACACGCAGGTCTTGATCTTGTCAATGCTATCCGCAATGAACTGAAGAACAAACTCACACGTATCATCCTGCGCACAGGACAGCCTGGTCAGGCTCCTGAAGAAAAAGTCATCCATGACTATGATATCAATGACTACAAAGGAAAAAGCGAACTTACCACTCAAAAACTCTACACCTCTGTACTGACAAGTCTTCGGACATACCGGGATATGGTCGCGATGGAGAAGAACCGACAGGGATTGAAAAAGATCATAAACGCCAGCTCCTCGATCGAAAACATCTCTTCGTTGGAGATCTTTCTTTCTGCTGTGTTGGAGCAACTCGCAGCACTGCTGCATCTGACAGATTACGATGATGGGGGGGACCTCTCATCATTTATGGCTGTCATCGATGATGACTACTGCCTTCAAATAGCCGGTTCAGGCCGGTTTAAAGACATCACTAAAGAAGCCTTTGCAGCCCAGGCCAATGAACACATACGTCCATTGGTCATGGAGACCATAGCCTCAGGAGAAGAGCTCCAAAAAGATGCCCAATATATTATCTACCGTCCCAGCGTCTTAGACTACAGCGGTTTCGTACTCTACATGGAGATAGAAGATATCATCGATGATATGGACAAGGATCTGATCCGCCTCTTTTTTGACAAGGCAACGGTGGCCTATGAGAATGCTGTCTTGACCGAAGAACTTGAAGAGTCTCAAAAAGAGATCATTTTCACCATCAGTGAGATCGCAGAAAAACGCTCCAATGAAACCGGTAAGCATGTCAAGCGAGTGGCCCTCTACAGCAAACTTCTGGCCAAGGCCTGCGGACTCTCACCGATGGAAGTCGAAAACATCTATGTCGCTTCGCCTATGCATGATATTGGGAAGATCGCCATCCCTGACGATATTTTGAAAAAACCGGGACGACTCACAGATGATGAGATGCACATCATGAAGACCCATGCCAGCATCGGCCACGACATGCTCAAAGCATCCAAACGCAACATCTTGAAGATGTCCGCGATCATCGCAGACGGGCACCATGAAAAATATGATGGGAGCGGTTATCCCAAAGGGCTTAAAGGAGAAGAGATCAGCATATACGCAAGAATAGTCGCACTGGC
>JBFEYG010000229.1:0-3755 GCA_041562275.1 Sulfurimonadaceae bacterium
GCATATTTGATAGAACGGCATGCCAGTCGAGGCGAGAGTGTTGAGATGACATAATCAGCTTGATAGGTATACTCTGACGTCTGTATGGATAAGCCCTCGGCAGTTTGCGTTATGGCATTTACGGCCTGGTTGAGACGGATTGTAGCTTCAGGCAGTTTGCTCGAAAGGGCACGGATAAGTCGCCCAAGTCCACCGCGGACTCTGGCTGAGGGAGCATTGTCAGGGGGAACAAAGCGCTGGACACCTTGCGGCGCATCATAAAGTGCCGCACCGGCAGAGTATTGGGCAAAAAGCTGAAGACCGAGATCATCAATAAGTGCAAGGATATTTTTTTGGTGGGGCCAGATCCATGAAGGACCGAGGTCATGTCCATCTTTGGTAAGGATACGCCCACCTATTCTTTCTCTAGCTTCAAGGATGATGATGTTAAAGTCGTCTTGAAGAAGTGTCGCAGTGTATAGGCCGCTTAATCCCGCACCGATGATGATAAGGTCTTTTTTAGGCATTGTCTTCTTTGCCTATGTCTGGTCCAAGCTTATGAATTTGAGAGATAAGTTCCTCCAGAGAGTTGACCTCATAGGTGTAGAAGAGTTGTTGCAACAGCTGGTTTAGCCGATTGTGATTAAAGTTTTTATGGATCTCGTCGTTGAACTCATCTTGCTGGATCAAGAGCTCAAAAAGTTCTTGAGCATTGAGATCTGTTTTCTTTACACGTTTTAAAAAATCGATGATGAGCGCTTCAAGCTGTGCATGATAGGTCTTGGTATCAGGTCCCGAAACAGGTGTGTTGAACATAGCATATAGTTTATATAGTGCAAGTACGAGAATAACAGCGAATGCAATCAGTGTGAATAGTTGGATCTCATCATTTGTCATGTGCTATTATAGCGACACAATGGCTGTAGACAAAACCTGACAGGGTGAAAGGTCTTAGTCTACATGAAATACTATTTGATCTTTGTAGTGTCAGTCTTGGTGTTGCCTTTACGGTCAACCCAGGTCATCTCAAGTGTGTCGCCTTTCGCAGCACCTTTGAACTGGAACTTTATGATAGGGTTTTTAGAAAGGAACTGGCTTGTCGATACTTCGTACACGATCTTGCCGTTTACGGAGGCTGTCAGACGTGTAATGAAGTTCGCATCATCGCTGTTCCCACTCTTTTTCTTTGCCTGATCATAAGTCGTCATCTCGTGTTTGGCCAGGGCTTTGACTTTGACGATATCGCTTTTTAGTTTTGCTTTGATTTTCATCTTATATCCTTTTATTCATATCGTGTGCAAGCTCTTAGCCGTCACATGTTCCCATAGGGACGATCAGTGATTTGACATCAGAGTAAAGTTTTCCATCCGTACCTTCGACAATAGCCGTAATCGTAATAGGTGTTCCGTCTGATCGAAGCTTGACATTGAACTTGTAATCGATGATACTGTTCTCATGGATAGTAAACACGGCAACGGCAGCTTCAGGGTTGGTGTCTTGAAACACAGCGACACTTTTCGCGGAAAGCTCGGAGCTTACATGGATTGGAACAGAAGCGCCATTCGTCGCTACTTCAGGCAGATCAAGAGTTACACCCGAGGCAATACTCTTGCTTGTCCCATAGAGGGCGACAATCGCTTCATCGACCTTGGTAGCAGTCCATACCGTAGGCTTTGTCTTTCTATAGTCTTCAGCGTTTGCCGTAGGCAGGACTACAGCTACTGCTGTAAGTGCACCTAGGCTTAAAAATTTTCTTCTTTGCATGGTAGACTCCTTATTTTTTCAGACTTGCGATATGTGCTGCAAGAACTTTGACTTCATCGGCCTTCAACGAAGCGACCTGACCTCTCATCAGCGCTTTCATCGATGCACCGTATGATCCGTCTTTATATCCGTTGATCGCAGTGACAAGCTCGTCATCGCTCATCTCGTTGATCACTTTACTTTTGCCAAGGGCAGGCTTTTCGCCGTTAGCCCCATGACAGGCTACACATTTTTTATACAGAGCAGCACCATCGGCCGCCATCATCATCGTACTTAGCAGTGTTAATAAGATCATTGTCTTTTTCATTTTGTATCCTTTCTGGCGCTTCTAGGCTAAAGCCTGATGCAGAATTTATACTAAATTTAAATTCGTAAAACGCCGATGCCCCCGTCGCTAAAGCGAAAGCGGGGTATATCATTTTTGACCCAAAGGGCAACTTTTAGCCGCATGACGGCACGTTTCCAGAATCGCTTGCGTATTCGATCGCGAAATCTCTTACATGTTGAAGCTTCTTCCATACCTTAGGTTTTGAAAGCAGTTTTTCAGATTTAGGATAACGCTCCGAAAACTCTTTCTTAAACGCTTCACCCTCGTTTTCAAACAGTGCTTTCCACTCATCTTGCGTATGCAAAGTAGCGAACTTGACACCGTTCATTTTGAACTTTGATTTAAAGGTCTTCAAATAATACTTTTGACCTTTTTTCACATCAGCCATCAACGCTGATGAACCGATACTTCCTAAAAGTACACCTAGTAATAATAGTTTTGTTAAAGTTTTCATCTTGGACTCCTTATCTTTTAAGATGTCTAATAGTAAAAACTAATCGTGAAGCTATCGTGAAAACTAACCGAAGGTGATTTTACAAAGTAAAAAGTTTCTCTAAACAATCTAAAAACGATTTTGTAAATAAAAAGTTTCGTCAAAATTAATATTGGGTGAATTAGAATAGGGAAGAGATTATGTATAGAGATAACCACCCAGGTGGTCCTTCTCTTGCACAATGTGCAATTCACCGTGAGGAGTAAGTAATGAAAAAGTATAAATGTCCGACATGTGATTATATCTACGACCCCGCTTTGGGAGATCCCGAGGCAGATATCCCTCCGGGGACTGCTTTTGAAGACCTGCCTGATGACTGGGTCTGTCCGGATTGTGGTGAACCGAAAGAGGAATTCGAACCGGTTGAAGAGTAGGTTTAGCTTTCTTCGACTATAATGTCACTCTTCAAACATAGAGAGGTGGCCGAGTGGTCGAAGGCGCACGCCTGGAACGCGTGTGTAGGGCAACCTACCGAGGGTTCGAATCCCTTCCTCTCTGCCAGTAAACTTTTAACCCCCTATTTTGCGTATTTACAGAGCTTTTTAAAATCTACTGTGCAGTTTTTGTGCATGTTTGTGCATATTGTGCTAAAAATGTCCCATGCTTTTTTGATCGATCAGGTATGTATTTCGCGTACTTTTCTAAGGTCATCTGTGGACTGGAATGGCCAAGCATCTTACTGACCCAAAGGACATCTTCTCCGTTACTTATCATCATACTAGCAAAGGTATGGCGCATCTGATATTGGATACGGTATTTGATACCCAGCCGTTTAAGAGCAGGTTGCCAATACCATTGAAGAATCTTGTTTGGATTTGCATAGGCATCTCCATCGCGGTTTTCAAATAGGTATACCTGATCTTTGTAATTCTCCCAATGTCTTTGAAGATATGGATAGAGCACGTCGATGATATCAATGGAGCGAATGCTAGAAGTTGTCTTGGTCTTGCCGTCAACACCATCTCTTCGGCTACGTCTTACCTCTATCTTTTTGTTATTGAAATCAACGTCTTCCCATTTCAATGCGATGATCTCACCAACACGCATGCCAGTAAAGAACCCTATAGCTGCATAGCATTGCAACTGATCCGGCATCTCATGGATGATTGCAAAGATTTCATCTTCCCGAAAAGGCTTTATCTGTTTTGCTGGTTCAGATTTTGGAGGGTTGACTCGTTGTAACGGATTGAC
>JBFEYG010000230.1:0-3709 GCA_041562275.1 Sulfurimonadaceae bacterium
CCGGCCGCCTGTGCAAAATGGAATTTCTCCGTCTGCATCGTAACCCCGCCAAATCCGCAGCACTGGTTAGGGTCACTCATCTCGACAAGATTATAGTTCTCTTTGAGAAGATTACGCGGTTCCTGGAATATCCCCTGCATCTTCTTGGCATGACACGGATCATGGTAAGTAATACGCACATCATGATCACCGCTCTCTTTTAGGACAGTATGGATATCTGTCTCTTTTTCCAGCCATTCGGTCGCCATGTAGATCTTACTTTTAAGCTTGATCGCACGTGCCTGCCACTCCGGCTGGTCATGGAAATAATGGTCATAGTCTATCTTGATCATTGCCGAGCAGGTCGCTTCGGGGATGATGATCGCTTCGACATCGTCTATAAAACTCTCAAAGTACTCTATGTTTTCCTTTGCCAGAGCATCTACCGTGTTAAAGTCACCTGTGAAGTATGCCGGTGCAGAACAGCATTTCTGCCCCTTAGCCAAAAAGGCATCGATCTCTAATCTCTGAAGGATCTTGAGCAGTGAGTCACCGATATTGGTGTAGTTGTAGTTTGCCAGACAACCGATAAAGATCGCGACTTTGCGCTTCCCGCCGTTATCGATGTTCTCAGGATATTTATTTAAAAACGAGGTCTTGCTCATCGCTGGAAGCAGTCTGTCTTTTTTGATGATCGGAAGTGAAAAACGCGGAAGCATAGAGCTTTTCTCTTCTTTTATCTTGAACCCGCAGGTCTGAAACACATAGCCCAACTTGAACATGATGTCCATGATCGTTCTGTGGCGCAGTAGAAAGAAGAAGATACGCTTGAACCACGCGATACCGAACTTGTCCGCGATATCGGCACGTACCTGCTCGATCACCATATCCGTAGGAAGTGACTTGGGACAGACCTCTACACAGGCCGTACAGAGAAAACAGCTCTCGAAAATATCTTTGGCGTTTTTGTCCAGATCAAGTTTGCCTTTCTGATAGGCACCCAGAAGATCCAAAAAACCCCTAGGACTGGTTACCTCATCGGCATTGACCTGGTGGATCGTACATACAGGCACACATTTGGCACACTTGACACAGGGGTCGGTAAATTCTGCAAAATTAAATATATCTTCAGGGTTCTTAGGACTCGACATCGGGTCTCTCCGTATAGTTATTCTTCATTATTGATTGCATTTCTTTCATCTTATACTGTTTTTGAGAAGGTCTTTGCATTGCCGCTATGTGCTTTCATGTAAGCATCAAAAGGCATGACGATATTGCGTATAAGCATCGTTCCTGTTGCATAGACCTCTATCTTCTCATCACTCACGCGTAAGAGTCCAGCTTCTTCAAACTCTTTGAGCGCTTCAAGCTCGCTTGAAAAGTACGACTTGAAATCTGTTGCGTATAATGTCTCAAAACGCTTGATATCCAGCTTGAAATTACTCATTAGTTCCATAATCACAAACTGGCGTATGCGGTCATCTTCACTCAATACCACACCCCGTTCAAAAGGGAGCTTGCCATTGTCTATCGCCGCTTCGTATTCGTTCATCTCTTTAAAGTTCTGTGCATAATAGTCAACACCTTCACCGATAGAAGTGATACCGATACCGATCAGGTCTGCTCCGCCCTTGGTCGTATACCCTTGGAAGTTTCTGTGCAGTTCACCCTTGTCGATAGCCAAAAAGAGTTCATCATCAGGTTTGGCAAAGTGGTCCATCCCGATCATCTTGTAGCCGTTCTGCTCAAAAAAGTCGATGGTGTATTTCAAGATATTGAGCTTCACGTCCGGGGTAGGAAGCGTCGTCTCGTCGATCTTGCGCATGGTCTTCTTCAACCAGGGAACATGGGCATAGTTGAAGACAGCCAAACGGTCCGGATCAAGCGTCAAGGTCATCTCAAGCGTCTTTTTAAAGGTCTCAAAGGTCTGAAACGGCAGTCCATAGATCAAATCAACATTGATACTTTTGATCCCGTATCTTCGTGCCAGGTCTACGGCATCTTTGGTGATATCATACGGTTGTATCCTGTGCACAGCTGTCTGGACCTTCTCATCAAAGTCCTGCTGTCCGAAACTGACGCGGTTAAACCCGTTTTCAACCATCAGCTTCATCTGCGCTTCATCCAGGAAACGCGGGTCTATCTCACAGGAGACCTCCGCATCTTCTTGAAAATGGGGAAAGGTCTCTTTGATCTTGGCAATGATACGGCCAAGCTGCTCTGCGGAGAAGAAGGTCGGCGTACCTCCGCCAAAGTGCAGCTGCATCACTTCTCTTGATGTATCCAGATGCTCTTTCAAAATATCCATCTCTCTGAAAAGGTAGTCGATATATCTTTCTTTTTTCTCTTCTTTAGAGGTAAATACGACATTACAGCCGCAGAAGTAACAGGCCGAACGGCAAAAAGGAAGATGAAAATACAGGGACAAGGGGCGAGACGTATCTTGACTTTTAAGCTTGTAGATATAGGTGTCATACGCATAACTGTCGGAGAACTCGATCGCAGTCGGGTACGATGTGTAGCGCGGTCCCGGTTTAGAGTACTTAATATACTTTTCAAAATCCAGCATCTTTTAAATCCCATTATCTTATTTATAATACGCGATTATGCCAAATCCCGTATAAAAAAGAAGTAAAAGAGAATTCTTAGCCCTATTTGACAGGAGTCAATATCCTCCTTTAACCTTATTTTTGTTATACTAAAAACATTATTACTACATAGGAACTTCATGATAGATATCAAACTTCTGCACAAAGACTTTGATGCTGTAGCCAGTATGTTGCAGCGTCGCAAAGTAGATGCTTTACTGCTTGAAGAACTGCGTTCAGTTCATCAAGTCTTCAAAGGTATTCAACAAGAACTTGAGTCAGCCCAAGCCTTGCAAAATGAAAAATCAAAACTTTTTGGCCAGTATATGAGGGAAAAACGTGATGTCTCCGAACTGAAGGCCGAAGTCGATGCAAATAAGGTTCATATTGCTCAGAAACAGGACCTTGTCCGCATAGAAGAAGAGAAACTTAACACTATCTTGTCTGCGATCCCGAACATACCGGATGAGGATGTGCCCATCGGTGCCGATGAGGACGAAAATGTCGAGATCAAAAAAGTCCTTGAACCAAAAGTATTCGCTTTTACACCCAAAGAACACTGGGAACTGGCAGAGAACAATCAATGGATAGACTTTGAAAAAGGGGTCAAAGTTGCTAAGAGCCGTTTTTCTGTTATTCAGGGCATGGGTGCAAAACTCGAGCGTGCGCTTGTGAACTTTATGCTGGACTTTAATGCCCAGCGCGGTTTTACGGAAGTCTCCGTCCCTGTCATCACCAACAGACCTTGTCTTATGGGAACGGGCCAGCTTCCGAAGTTTGAAGAAGACCTTTACAAGATCGACGGCGAAGAGCTTTATCTCATCCCTACCGGCGAAGTCCCTGTGACGAATCTTTTCAACGATGAGATCATCCCTGTAGACGAGCTGCCTATCAAGATGACCGCCTTTACGCAATGTTTCAGAAAAGAAGCCGGCGCAGCAGGACGTGATACCCGCGGTATCATCCGTCAACATCAGTTTCCAAAGGTAGAACTTGTCGCTATCGCTTCTGCTGAACAAAGTGACCAGGTCTTTGCCGATATGGTGGCCTGTGCTTCAGATCTGTTGGAAGCGCTTGGCCTTCCGTATAGGCAAGTCCAGCTTTGCACAGGGGATATGGGCTTTTCAGCAGCTCGCACTATA
>JBFEYG010000231.1:0-3690 GCA_041562275.1 Sulfurimonadaceae bacterium
AACTAGAATTGACATATATTAGTTTCCTTTCGCAGCAGCAACAGCTTTGGCAGCGCCATCACCAAGATCTTTTCCAACGATTAAGTTGTTAATGTTTGCATTTTTAAGAATTTCAGAAGCTTCCGGTGCATTTGTACCGTCAAGACGTACGATAACAGGTACGTTAACGTCAGTCAGTTTAGTCGCTTCGATAATCCCGTTAGCAATACGGTCACAACGTACGATACCACCGAAGATGTTAACGAAGATCGCTTTTACTTTCGGGTTTTTAAGGATGATTTCGAATCCTTTTGCAACCGTTTCAGCATTAGCAGAACCACCAACGTCAAGGAAGTTTGCAGGTGTTCCACCCATGTGATTGATCGTATCCATTGTACCCATCGCAAGACCGGCACCATTAACCATACAACCGATCTCACCATCAAGTGCTACATAAGAAAGACCATAATGAGAAGCTTCAACTTCATCCGGATCTTCTTCGCTCAAGTCACGCATAGCAGCGATCTCAGGTTGACGGCCAAGAGCAGAATTATCAAATCCCATTTTTCCATCAAGTGCCAGGAACTCACCTGAACCGGTACGTACAAGTGGATTGATCTCGATCATCTCAGCATCGTTTTCCATGTACAGTTTGAAAAGTTTTTGAGCGAAAGAGATAATGTTTTTCTGCTCATCTTTGTCAGTGATACCAAGTCCAAAAGCCAGTTCACGACCGTGGAAACCTTGAAAACCGATAGCCGGATCAACAGGAACTGTAATGATCTTCTCTGGAGTGTTTGCAGCAACATCTTCGATGTTCATACCGCCCTCAGTAGATGCCATGATCAAAGGCATCTCTAATTTTCTGTCCAGTACAACAGATAGATAGAACTCATCTTTGATATCAGCACCATCTTCGATATAAAGCTTTTGAACCAGTTTACCTTCAGCAGTAGTCTGGTGAGTAACAAGCGTCATCCCTAGGATTTCATTAGACAGTTGTTCAACTTCTTCTAGAGACTTAGCCAACTTGACACCACCGCCAAGACCACGGCCACCAGCGTGAATTTGAGCTTTTACAACCCAAATAGGACCGCCTAAAGTCTCTGCAGCGATAACCGCATCTTTTACGCTTTCAGCCATGATACCCTTTGGTGTAGGTACGCCGTATTTTTTGAAAATCTGTTTTGCCTGATATTCATGAACGTTCATTATCTATTTCCTTGTTAAAGTTAAAGTGGATTACATTTAGCAACTGCATTTCTCAAAAAAACCTGTAAGGTTTTCTCTCGTCCGCTATGCTTTAGGAGCAATCATATCCTCTGGTACTACATACTTGTCAAACTCTTCAGCTGTTAAAAGACCAAGCTCTACAGCAGTCTCTTTTAATGTTGACTTGTTAGCATGGGCAGTCTTAGCGATCTTAGCTGCATTGTCATAACCGACATACGGGTTCAGTGCAGTTACAAGCATAAGCGAATCATGCAAGAAGTGATCGATCTTGTCTGTCACAGGCTCAATCCCAACCGCACAGTGGTCATTGAACGAAGCAATAGAGTCAGCCAAAAGACGAACCGACTGAAGATAGTTAAGCGCAATAACCGGCTTGAATACGTTAAGCTCAAAATTACCCTGAGATGCGCCCATAGAGATGGCAACATCGTTTCCGAATACCTGACATGTGACCATAGTCACTGCTTCAGCCTGAGTAGGGTTCACCTTACCCGGCATGATAGAAGAACCCGGCTCATTTGCAGGGATCTCGATCTCACCAAGGCCACAACGTGGACCTGATGCCAACCATCTGACATCATTAGCGATCTTCATCATATCTGCTGCCAGTGCTTTAAGCGCACCGTGAGAATAGACAAGAGCATCATGTGAAGTCAATGAATGGAACTTGTTTGGAGCCGTAATAAAATCATGACCGGTAAGTTCAGAAAGCTTTTTAGCTACTCTTTCCCCAAGTTCAGGATGAGCATTAAGACCCGTACCGACAGCTGTACCGCCTAGAGCAAGTTCGCGAACCGGCTCAAGTGAGTCTTTTGCCATCTTTTCACACTTGTTGAGCATCTCTACCCAACCTGAGATCTCTTGACCGAGTGTAAGCGGTGTAGCATCTTGAAGGTGCGTTCTACCGATCTTCACAATCGATTCAAATTTCGCTGACTTGTCTGCAAGCGTCGCTTTCAGTTTTGCTATAGCAGGAAGAAGACGTGTCTCGACTGCAATAACAGCGGCAACATGAAGCGCCGTTGGATAGGTGTCGTTTGAAGACTGTGACTTGTTGACATCATCATTCGGATGAACAAGTTTTTCCGTTCTGAAGTCACCGCCCATGATCTCAGTAGCACGGTTGGCAAGTACTTCGTTGTTGTTCATGTTAGACTGTGTGCCCGAACCTGTCTGCCAAACGACAAGAGGATAGTTCCCGTCCAGTTTTCCAGCAAGCATATCATCCGCAGCCGCAGCGATTGCATCCGCTTTTTCTGGGTCAAGTTTACCAAGGTCTTTGTTGACCAGCGCTACTGCTTTTTTAAGGTAAGAAAATGCTCTTGTGATCTCATAAGGCATTGTCTCTTCACCAATAGCGAAGTTTTGGATCGAACGCTGTGTCTGCGCAGCCCAATATGCGTTTTCAGGAACCTGAATCTCGCCCATTGTGTCTTTTTCTGTACGGAAGCCCATATTATTCTCCTTTTAGCTAATTGAACGAATACTCGTTAATTTTCTTCAAAAAATTTATTTTCGTTTAGTGTGTCGATCAGTGTCTGAACTGAATCAACAGACTTTTTAAACATCTTTTTCTCTACATCGTTAAGCGTTACTTCGATGATCTTCTCACAACCGTTTGCACCGATCATGATAGGAACACCCGAAACGACATCTGAATAGCCGTATTCGCCATCGAGCATCACAGCACAAGGATGGATCTGCTTCGTGTCTTTTAAGATCGCATCAACCATAATTGCCGTCGACTTACCCGGAGCATAATAGGCAGAACCTGTCTGAAGGTGAGCAACGATCTCTGCCCCACCCTGACGAGTACGCTGAACGACTTCGTCGATCTCGGCATGCGTCAAGACATCTGTCAAAGGAACCCCTGCAACGGTTGAGTAACGAGGAAGCGGGACCATATCATCACCATGACCTCCCATAACCGATGCACGGATCTGACCGCCGCCGTATCCCAGTTTTTCCTGGATAAATGAAGCCATACGTGAAGAGTCAAGTATACCTGCCATACCAAGGACGCGGCTTCTATCAAAACCTGACTCTTTGATCGCAACGTAGGTCATCGCATCAAGAGGATTAGAGACCATGATGACAATCGCATCCGGAGAATATTTTGCAATATCACGAAGCACTTCTTTGGTTATCTTGGCATTGATCATCAAAAGGTCATCACGGCTCATACCTGGAAGACGAGGAGACCCTGCTGTGACGACAACGACATCACAGTTAGTCAACTGAGACATATCTTCAGCAACCGATACAACCGTGTGTGAACGAATAGCTGATGCGGCCTGAGACATATCCAGTGCCTTACCTCTAGCGATATCCAACTTGTTATCTCTTAAGATGATCTCGTGACATGCGCCCTGCATAGCTAGTGAATAGGCTACTGTTGATCCTACAAAACCTGCACCGACAATACCGACTCTTTTTCCGTGATTCATATAAACTCCTGAAGTAGTAGTTCATCAACCT
>JBFEYG010000232.1:0-3608 GCA_041562275.1 Sulfurimonadaceae bacterium
AAAGCAGAAGCAAATAAAAAGGCAATAAAAATCCCTAGTGTCTTTAATGCGGGTATCTCTTTGACTTCTTGCCAGGTTTTTGTGTAGTTGCCTTGAGCAATAAACAAAACGACAAACCATAAAATAAAGAAACTGATAGCGGCACGAGAAAGTGGCAGTGCAAAGGCAAATAGAAGCGCGCTGTAATAATAAGTTTTTTCAAAAGAAAAGTTGGTCTTAAACCATGATAGGATTTTAATGATATTAAGCTTCATCAATAAATTATGACTATTTTTCTGAATCAGTAAGAAGTTCAGAAGTTTTCATATGTGTCCATTTTCCTCTTGGCTTGTCAATATATTGAAAGTGCTCATTTGTGAAACTCCCTTGGAGCGCTGTATATCGATAGTATCTAGAATTACACTCTTTTCCTTCAAGTGCGATGTTTAAGGCTGTTGGGCCTGTAAGGTCGTAAACTCCGCGTTCGATTTTTTTATTATTTATATTGTCAATTATGATGCGAAGTGTTTCTTCTAAAACAGGATTGTTTGGTTCGCTTGCTATGAAATAGTTTGTGTAGTGCTCTTTATTCAATAGAAAGATCTCTTTATCATCAGGCTTGATTATCTTTGAAAGAGGCCAGACAAGATGTGCATCTATGTCTAAGTAGACACCGCCTTCATTATTTAAGACAAGAAGTCTCCATACGTCTGCCTGTGATGCACCATTTACGAGCATCTTGAAAGCAGCAGAGATCTCCTTCGGTGCGGTCGACTCTATGTAGGCAAGCCGTGCTTCTGTACTGACATAATGATAGTCGTAGCTAAGAGACATTAGACGGTTAAAAAGATAGTTTAAATATACTGGCAGACTCACACGGTTCGTGTAGTTGGTTTGCCAAATAGTCTTTGGAATCTTAGTTGTTTTGTTGGAACGGATGATCGGCTTGCTGTATTCGGGAATGGTAAAGCGTTTATTTGGCGCAAAAAAATGAAAGATATACGAGAACACTTTGGTGATATTTCCAAAAAGTTTAATAAGGCGGTTTGAGATTAATATGGGTAATGACAAGTTTAGATCCTAAATTGAGTAAATAATATTGAATTATATTTTATTACAACTTAAAACATAGAGTTTCTTTCACACCGCTGCCAGTAGGGACTTAAACCTATTTCATTACCCCTGCTAGTCTTTGATATTCAGGTGATGTCTGTAAAAGTTCTTCGTGTGTTCCCCGTGCGACGATCCTTCCTTCTTGAAAGACCAGGATAAGGTCGGCATGCTCGATCGTACTGAGTCGGTGGGCGATGGTAAAGGTGATCTTGTCTTTGGTGTAGTTGGCTATGGCTTCTTGGATGCGTTTTTCACTCTCATTGTCCAGAGCACTGGTCGCTTCGTCAAAGATCAGTACGGAGGCATGTTTATAGATCGCTCTGGCTATGGCGATGCGTTGACGCTGGCCTCCAGATAGGTTTGTCCCGGCTTCATCCATTTGCGTATGAATACCTTCTGAAAGTGTCGAGGCAAACTCTTTTGCATCAGCCAGAAGAAGTGCTTTATTGACCCGATCTTCGTCTATTTCCTGCCCATAGGCGACATTGGCAGCCAGGGTGTCCTGAAAGATGTAGACACGCTGCGAGACAACGGAGATATGACTTCTCAGAGACTCCTGTGTGTACGAAGAGATGGGTTTGTTGTTGATAAGCAGTTCACCTTCATCGATGTCGTAAAAACGCAAGAGAAGGTTGATAAGAGAACTTTTGCCACCGCCGCTGTCACCAACTAGGGCGATGTTCTGCCCGCTTCTGACATCAAGGTTGATACCCTTAAGCGCTTTTTTCTTATTGTATGCTAAGGAGACATCTTTGAACGTGATGTGATGAATGTCATTGTCAAGTTTAAGGGTGCCGTCAATGACTTCAAGTTCGGTGTCCACAATAGAAAAGATTCGCTCTGTCGCAGCAACGGAGTCTTGTATCTTTCCGTAGATAGAACTGACCCTGCGCAAGGGCTGGAAAGTAAGTCCTACTGCTGTGAAAAAGGCAAGGAACTCACCCGGACTCATCTTGCCGTCAAAGACATCCTGCCCTCCCATATAGATGACAAAGGCCAGACCGAGGGATCCGAATATTTCCATCAAAGGGGAGACAAGTTCGTTGGTGTAGACACCTTTCATGTTGAGTTTGAAGAAACGCCAGTTCTCATCATGAAAACGTTGAAGTTCAAAGGCCTCTGTAGAGTTTGCTTTGATGACCTCGTTGTTATTAAAGACCTCCGTCAGCCGTGTCACAACATCGGCATTTTTTTCCTGCGAGCGGTGGGAAAGACGTTTTAGACGTTTGGCAATAAGGATCAGAGGATAAACGGCCAACGGCATTGCCACAAGAGAATAAAAAGCAAGCATGGGATTAAGCCAGATGATATAACCTACCAGCCCTATAGCTGTGATACTTTCACGAATAAGTTCGGGAAACATATTGGATACAAAATACTGAACACGATTGATATCGTTAGTGATACGAGAGATAAGATCCCCGCTTCGGTTGGAAAAGAGAAATTTCATGTCCATGTAGAGCATCTTTTCAAGCAGAGTCTCACGCAGTCTTGAAACGATGTGCAGCCCGATATGGTTCATGTAGACACTTTGAATATAGCGGCCAATAGATTTAACAAAAAAGATAGAAATAAAAGCAAGAGGGATAAAGACAAGCATCTGTTCATCTTTGGCTATAAACATCTCATCCATCATCGGCTGGACGATATGGGCAGTTGCCAAAGTTGCGGAAACGGTCATGGAAATACCGATAAAGACCAGCAGATAATAAAATGCATAGTTTTTCATATAGGGGAAATAACGTTTCAGTGCCTGTTTCAAAAAATCTCCAGATTAAAATAGTGGTGAAAAAATAGCATAATTTCAATAAAAAAGAGGTGAGCCCCGTTAAGAAGGAAACAGCACAGAGAGATTCATCCTTTGATGTGCAACACGATATCCACATTTAAAAAGGGTAGATTAAGAGATTGAAAAAAGAGGTCTATATGTATTATAAAAAGATGATCTTATTGTGCTTAGTGCCACTCTCTCTTTTTGCAGCAGAGAAGAAGGCCGATACAAAAGAGCTGTTTGATTATTCGACTCTGCATGTGAACAACAGTCTGAGTGTCTATGCCGCGAAGGTAAATATGCAGAACTTTGAAGAGGAACATGCCTACTCAATAGGTTTCTTGCATCAAAGCACGGATTTGAACACCGAGATCGGAATTGGGTATATGCAGCCGGTCGATCAGGTAAACGCTTTACTAGACCCTACGGTCTTTAGGACATTGTCTCTGCAGGATGATGGAGTTCTCTTCTTTATGAACTATCATTTTTAAATGGTATAATCTCCTCTTTAACTGAATTGGGGAGAAATGATGAGACTTTTATTGATAACAATGCTCTTTTGCGGGATGGATCTTTTTGCCGATCGCGTAAAAGAGACGGCAGCAGTATGCATGTCAGCTGAAACCATCGCAGAACTAAGAGAGTACAGAGATGTGCAGAAACATGCGAAAGACAGTCTTGATATGGAGCTGTGGCTGATGCGCCATGATTGCAAGATCATCGATAAAAAGACAGAGATCGAAGT
>JBFEYG010000233.1:0-3606 GCA_041562275.1 Sulfurimonadaceae bacterium
ACGACAGTTGTCGCCAATAATATGTCCCCCTTCTGCCTGAACTCATAGAGTACTTTTTCCTTATCTTTATCCTTTCCGTGTGTTACATAGACATGCTCAAACCGGCTTTCCCAAAATCCCCTCGCCTCGTCTATGCTTTGATACGCAATCACCTCGCTCTGCTCTACCAGAGGATAGACGATGAGTATCTGATGTCCCAGGGCAATCTCTTCTTTAATATGTTCGAGCAGGACAGGAAAATCTTCCTTATGTATGACAGAGGTATCAATATCTTTCTTAAAAGGTGTCTCTGTGATCAAAGAGACATCTATCAAAGCGCTGTCTATCATCGCCTGTGTACGCGGGATTGGTGTAGCCGAGAACTGTAAGAAATGCGGTCGCCTGTTTGATCTCTCCATCAGCTTGGAAAGACGGTTTCGCTGCGCTGTTCCAAAACGGTGCTGTTCATCGATCATCACCAGTGCGACCTCTTTAAGCTGCCTGTGTAACAGCGCATGTGTCCCTATGATAAAATCATACTGACCAAGATCCTCTTTTTTGGACCTGTTTGTCACCAAAGCGATTTTCATAGACTTGGGCAGAAACTTCTCTGCCTCTTCAAAAAGCTGATTGGCCAAGACTGTTGTCGGTGCCATCAGAACGGATCCGTATTCTCTCGCCATATACGCGCAAGCCAGGATGACCATCGTCTTTCCTGCACCCACGTCACCTACGATCATCCGTCTTGCAGCAATACCTTTGCCTATATCATTATGTATCTTTTTAATAGCCCGTAATTGGTCCTCAGTAAGTTTAAAAGGCAAAGTCTTGACCCATGTATCATATTCGGCTGAAATCGATTCTAGCGCAGGATAGGACTCTTTTTTTGAGATCAACAGCTTCAAATGGTTGTAGAGTTCTGAAAACTTGAGCGCATGCAAGTTGGTTTCATATGCAGACGTACCTTCCTTGGGCGGAAGCGATGCAGGGAAATGCAGCGCGACCAAAAGCTCTGCAATACTCCTGCTAAGACCTTCAATCACTAAGTTCTCTTGCGTAATATACTGCTTTACCAGGGCCTGCATGACATCTGCCCGTAAAGCTGTCTTGTACACAGAGACAATCGTACCGGCTTCTTTTACTATTCTGGGCTGGACCATCTGAAGATTTGAGAAGTTCAACTCGATCTTTCCAAATAAGAAAACTCTTTCACCAACGATAAACTGGCGCTGATGATAGGGTTTTGGACGAAAGACAACACCTTCGATCTCTTGGTTGAAGTTATAGGCGAAAAGTCTTAGTCTGATAAACTTATGTGATGGCGAAAATGATCGTATCTCAGCATCGATGAGCTGGAATTCACCAATATGAACTGATGGGTAAAGGGCTCTGTTCTCATAAGCCGTGGGAATAAGAAGGGCAAGTTCGATGCAGTTTCTTATACCAAGTTTTTGAAACTTGGCCAGATCCTTTTCATCAATACACCCGCCCATTGCACTATTGCGTAACGATGGCGTAGGATAGGTTTAAGATCTCTTTGTGTCGTGCGATAAAATCATTCAAGTCACTAAGCTCCAAGGCTTCGATCTTTTTAAGTTCACGCTGAGCATTGTCAAGCGGAGCCCCTTTATAATAGTCTAAAAAGGTACGTGAGAGTCTTTGAGAAAGTGTCTCGACACGCAAAGGCTCTGATCCCAGAAGGAACTTCTTGGCCTGATCCAACTCCTCTTGGGTAACACCCTTGTCAACGAAGGTCTTGATCACTTCATTTACTGACTTTTGCGCTTCGTCCTGCGACTCTAGTTTGGTTTGAAGATAACCCGAGAAATAGGCATTGGAACGGTTGACGTTCACACGCCCGTAGGCGGAATACGCCAGCCCTTTTTTCACACGGATCTCTTCCATAAGACGCGATCCGAATCCACTTGAACCAAGGACAAAGATAGCGACACGTGCTTTGTAGTACTCTTCATCATCCGTCTTCATGTCAAAAGGACTTCCGAAATAGACATAAGCCTGTTCTGTCTTCTTGCGAACGATCTCTTCGAGCATCTTCGTATTTGCTTTGATATACGGTAGCTCAGCTTCCTTGCCCTGCTTAAGTTTTCCTAATATCGTCTGAATACTTTCATTTACATCTTCTTTGGAAAGATCTCCTCCTGCGACACAGATAGCACGGCTGGTAACAATGTGTTCATCGATAAATGCTTTGATGTCAGAGAGACTCAATGCTTCGATACTTTCTTGTGTTCCTATCGAGCTTTGGGCCAGGACACTGTCTTTAAAAAGCAGTTCTTTCAAGGTCTCATTGGCGACATAATCAAAATCAGTACTTTTGCGCTGGATCTCGCCGATCGTGACCGTCTTTACCTGCTGCATCGCTTCTTCACTCAGGTTCGGGTCAGTCAGCAATGAGGTCAGCGCCTCTACACCTTCTTTGAAATGTTCTTTGAGACATGAGAGTTCAAAGACAAAGGTCTCGCCACCTGTATGCGCCGAAATATGGATCGCTTTGGCATCGAGCTTTTCGGCAAAAGCACTGCTTCCCAGATTCTTTGTCCCTTCTCCGTAAAGCTTGGCTACTGCACGTGACAAGCCTGGTTTACCCAGGTTGGATATCGTGCCTCCATTTTCAAAAACGACCTGGACAGAGACAATCGGAAGTCTGCTGTCGTTCTCATAGATCACCGGTACATTCACGCCGTTTACATCAAGTTCTAAAATTTCACTTCCCATTATTACCTCACAAATTAAAAATATAGTTACTAAGATCTTTTTCACGCAAATTTCTCCAATGTCTCATACGCCGTATTGCGAATCGCAGCTGTCTCACCGATATCCTGGATGAGACGGACCATCTCGTCTTTTGCCATTCTGAACCCTGCACCTGCACTTCGTACGACATTCTCTTCCATCATCGTTGAGCCGAGATCATTTGCCCCGAACTTCAGTGCCATCTGTCCGATATACGGTCCCTGTGTCACCCAGGAGCTTTGTATATTAGGCACATTGTCCAAGAAGAGACGCGAGACCGCCAGAAGACGAAGATAACGGTTAGACGAAGGTTTGTCAATATCAGGTACTTCCTCGGCAAGCTGTGTGTTTTGACCTTGAAACGACCACATAATAAACGCTCTGAACCCACCGGTCTCATCTTGAAGCTTACGGACCATATTCCAGTGTTCTACGATCTCTTCATCTGTCTCAACCGTACCGAACATCATCGTTGCCGTAGATTTGATACCCAGCTTATGCGCCTGTCTGTGCACATCTATCCATACCGATGAATCATGTTTTTTTGGTGCGATGATATCACGTACTCTGTCACTGAGTATCTCAGCCCCTGCACCCGGAATTGAAGAGAGACCCTTGTCTTTTAGTCTTTGAAGGACTTCAACAATACTGATCTTCGATATCCTTGCAATATAGTCCAATTCGATGGCCGAGAAGGCATGGATCGTTATCTGTGGGTATTTTTCATGGATATGCCCGACAAGCTCTTCATAAAACTCTATCTTGAGTTTCGGATGCACTCCACCTTGAAACAGGATCTGTGTTCCGCCTATAGCAACGAGCTCGTCTATCTTTGCATCGATCTCTTCATGCGTCAGGATATAAGCGTCATCC
>JBFEYG010000234.1:0-3573 GCA_041562275.1 Sulfurimonadaceae bacterium
GGTGCTGCACCGGGATTTAAGAACCAGCAGATGACATACACACTGACTGCGGACGGACGCCTTAAAGACGTTCAGGAGTTTGGACAGATCGTCTTGCGTCATAATTCCGACGGGAGTCTTTTATACCTAAAAGATATCTCCGAGATCGAACTCGGGGCAGAGAAATATGACTGGGAAGCACTTCTAAATTCAAAACCGGCAGGTCTTATCGCTATCTATCAACTCGCAGGGGCAAATGCCCTAAACATCAAAGAGGCGGCAGTCAACAAGATGCAGGAACTTCAGGAGCGTTTTCCCGATGGGATCTCTTATACTATTCCCTACGACACCACCAAATATGTCGAAGTAGCAATAAGTAATGTCGTGGAGACGCTCATCGTCGCGATCATACTTGTTGTCCTGGTCATCTATATCTTTTTACAAAACTGGAGACCTACTGTCATCGCCACCATCGCTATTCCTGTCTCACTGATCGGTGCTTTTGTCGCAATGTATGTAACAGGTTTTTCTATCAACTTTCTTACTCTCTTCGGATTAATACTTGCTATCGGTATAGTCGTAGATGACGTGATCCTGGTCGTTGAAAACGTTGAGACGATCATGCTTGAAGAGCCGGAATTGCCTATGCCGCACGTTGTCAAGAAGGCAATGTCTGAGATCACAGGTCCTATTATCGCTACTACGCTTGTCCTCGTCGCCGTTTTTGTACCCGTATCCATGATGCCCGGAATCACAGGATCTTTGTATCAGCAGTTTGCTCTGACCATCTCCTTCGCCGTTGTTATCTCTTCGGTTAATGCGCTCTCACTCTCTCCTGCTATCGCGGCTATTATTATCAAACGCCGCGGTACCGATCAGAAAAAACTTGTTGGTTTTGAATGGTTTGACAGGGGATTTGCCTACGCTACAGAAAAATACGAAAAAACAGTAAGGTACATTATCAAGATGAAATGGGCTGTTCTTACCCTCTTTCTTGGCTTGATCGGTATAACTGTTTATATGTTTCTTGTTATACCTACCGCTTTTGTTCCGGAAGAAGACAAAGGTGTTCTTATGGTCGGATACTCTCTGAAACCGGGTTCATCCATTGTACAAACTGCAAAAATTGACAAGCGTATCGAAGCTACCATACGCGAGATCCAAGGTGTCACCGATATCACCACGGTTGACGGCTACAACATCATTTCCGGTTCACTTGACCCAAGTGCAGGTGTCAAGTTCGTCACGCTCGCTCCTTGGGAAGAACGTGATCCGAAGACTCAGAGTGTATCGGCCATCATCAAGCAGGTCTTTATTCGCACCGCTTCGATCAGTGATGCGAACGTCTTTGCCCTTAATCTGCCCGGCATACCCGGGCTGGGTACGGTAGGCGGATTTGATTTCAGAGTACAGGACTATTTGGCATCAGATATCCTGCAGTTTCAGGCTTATGTCAATGAAATGATCATGGAAGCGAATAAAGACCCCCGTATCGGTGCCGCCTATACCACCTTTAATGCTTCCTATCCTATGTTCTATGTTGACTTCAACAGAGAAAAAGCCAATGCCCTCGGTGTCGATATGTCCGACATCTTCACAACCATGCAGACCTATCTCGGCTCGTTTTACATCAACGATTTTACAAAGTACGGAAAAGTCTACAGGGTCTTCGCCCAGGCGAAAAAAGAGTTCAGATCTGACAAGGCGGACATCTCAAAACTATTTGTAAAGAACAACAGAGACGAGATGGTTCCGCTGACGGCAGTATTGAGCATCAAAAACATCGACGGTCCTCAAAACATTACGCACTACAACCTCTACCGGTCTATACAGGTCAACGGATTTGCCGCACCGGGGCATAGTTCGGGAGAAGCGATGGACGCAATGGAAGAGATACAAAAGCGTGTGATGCCTAAAGAGTATGGTTTTGAATGGTCAGGGATGTCCCTGCAGGAAAAGATCTCAGGCAATGCTACTGTTATGACATTCAGTTTTGTGCTTATCGTCGTGTTTATGGTCCTTGCTGCACAGTATGAGTCTTGGATCTTGCCGCTTATGATCATGATCCCTGTTCCCCTTGTGATGCTCGGTGCTCTTTCCGGTCTAAAGCTTGCCGGTCTGCCCATGAACGTATTTGCGCAGATCGGGCTGGTTTTGCTCATCGCCATGTCCTCCAAGAACGCCATCCTGATCGTCGAGTTTGCCAAAGAACTCCGTGAAGCCGGAGAGAGCATAAGCGATTCGGCTATCAATGCCGCTGTCTCGCGATTTCGTCCTATCTTGATGACGATACTCTCTTTTATCTTCGGCATCTTTCCTCTTGCCTTGGCGACAGGTGCCGGTGCGATGACGCAGAAGACGATCGGAATAGCCTTGCTGGGCGGTATGACTATGGCAACCTTGGTCGCACTCTTTATCGTTCCTCTTGTCTATGTTTTACTCGAAGCCATGCGTGAACTCGTTGTGGATGTCGAAGAAGAAGTCAAAATGAGGGAGAGTCTGTAAATGAAATCAATCCTGTCTATAGCACTTATATGCTCACTGTCGTCCGCTCAGATGCTGACCCTGGATGATCTGATCAAATCGGCATTGAGCAACAGTCCTGATATCAAGATATCAAAAGCAGATTACGAAGCCTCACAACAGCAGAGTCTTCAGGCTGATTCAGACTACTTGCCTCAGATCAACCTGACAGCTGAAGCAGGTAAACAAGGCGTAGACTACGGTTCTGGTGCAAGCAGTATAGCCCCAAGCAATGACTCAGACCTTTTGCTTGCAAGTGTCAATGCCAAACAGCTTATCTATGACTTTGGAAAGACAGGCGGTAATATGGAAAGCTTCGAAAATCAGTCTTACGCTTTCAAAGCCGCCTTGCAGCAAAAGATATCAGACAAGATATATGCCGTCAAAAAAGCCTACTATACTCTTTTATCTGATCATGCCCTGATAGAGGTCAATACAGAAAATATCAACCTCAATGCGCAGCAGCTTAACCGCAGTCAACGCTACTATGAAGCCGGTATACGTACCAAAGTCGATGTCACAGATGCACGGGTCAACCTGATGGAAGCGCAGCTGGGACTTCAAAACACAAAATACGATATGAGCCTCTCTCTGGTCAATCTCAAAAAAGAAGTGGGTATGGACAGCCAGAACGCGGCATATAATACCGAGATATACATCCAAGGCCCGCAAACGGATGAGATCTATGACTCGTTGCCAAAACTTGTTCTTCCTGTTGCCCAATACAAAGAGGAAGCATACAAAAACAGAGCTGAGCTTGATCAGTACATTCAGCTGCTTAAAACAGCACAATCTGTCTACAGACAAGTTGAGGGTGATTACTACCCGGGGATCTATGCCAATGGTGACTACCTGGTCCAAGAGGTCGATAAAAATGCTTTTGCACCTGAGGAACAGTGGAAAGCAAGCGTTTCTTTAGAATGGAACCTCTATTCGGGAAACAGGACAGATGCACTAAACGAAGAGGCGAGGATCATTATCATGAGAGCACAGGCTGATCTGGACAATGCACGTTTGCGCATACAAAAAGAGGTGAACGATGCCTATATACAGGTGAACAAACAGTTAGAC
>JBFEYG010000235.1:0-3566 GCA_041562275.1 Sulfurimonadaceae bacterium
GGAGGGATGTTTTTGTGCGATTTTTTATTAAAAATATCAAAAATCCAGATGTATTTTTTACCTGTTGTCTTTAATAGGAGGACATTCTGTCCTACTATTTGATGATTTCAGTAATAGTAGACATTATGTCCTTTTGTCTTTTCTGTTTAGCGAGACCTTCTTTGTGTACAGATCGCCTCTAAAAGTAAAACATCACTACCGAGACACAAAAGCCCTGTTGCAGGATCGGCAGGGCAAGCAGGCCGTTGAAGTCTATTTCGCCTTCTTTGGGTGCTATTGTGTCGCTTAGTATCGGATAGCCTGTCTTCCATACCTGTCCGGCGATGGAGTCTTCTTTACCCAGGCGGGTGAGGGCATAGATCTCGTCAAGCGTGTTGCCTCTGTCACAGTAACCGTCTCTGTAGATCAGGGCTTCGCCTGTCTCGTCAGGGATCCAGATCTCAAAACGGTGGGCGATAGGGGTACTTTTGGCAGAGAGAAAGGTCATGACATAGCCGTCTTCTTCGTTCATCCATGCCGGCAGGGCGAGTGCAGTAGTTATGCCTTCCTGGGCTGCCTTTCTCGCACGCAAAAAGGTGGCAGAGTTTCCCAGGTCTTTGATGATAAAAGGCATCTTGCTCTTCCATGCATTTCCCGGCAGACCATGCCCGCGCATGATCTTGACATTGCGTGAGACCCATTCAAACTCTTTCATGCTCCCGTAGTAGCCCTCGATCAGACCCATCTCTGTACGTTTATCCTGCTCTTTGGCCCAGAGCTCTATCGCGCCCGCACAGGCTTCGTTATCGCCGCAGAGGAAGAGGACGACAGCATGAAGGTACTCGCCTGCAAAGAGAGGCATTGCGATGGCGGCGGTTATGCCGACTTTGTTCGCCATCTCGGTACGCTGGAAGTCCGAGCCTTCAAACTCTGTGAGGATGATGGGATGCTGAGCAGCCCATGCCTGTCCGGGAAGTCCTTCGCCGTAGGCAAAATGCATGTTACTGCTGTAGGATGCAAACTCTTTGAACTTTCCGTATATCCCGTTGATCAGTGTCAGCTGTGTGTTATCTCTGTCAGGTTCCCATATCTCGATCGCTTTTATAAAGGTCTTCATAGGCTAACTCGCCGTGGGGTTGAAAGAGGAATAGACCTTTTCATTCGAATGTTTGGTCTTTGTCAGTTCTGAATGCGCCAGGGCTGCTTTGTCTTTCTCGCCTGTACGGATACGTTCTACTTCAAGTACGGGTGTCACCCACATCTTTCCTGAACCCGTGTGAAAGTCACGGATATTGGAACGGATGGCTTCTTGTGCAAGCTCTTTAAACTCGGTTGATGAGACGACGATATCAAGACGGATGTTTTTGTAGAGTCTAGTCTTCCCGCTGTCGAGTATAGAACCGCGATCCCCTTTGCCGCTGACATCACTGATCGTAACACCTTCTATATTTGATCTATACAGATCGGTGAGCACATCATCCAGGCAGGCGGCATTAAATATCGCTGTTAACAAAAACATGAGAATCCTTTTTTGGCAGTTAATCTATTATACATGCAAGTAATGTTCTTAAAAAACAAAACCTGGATGATTTTTAAACATTTTTGTAGAAGCAGATAAAACTTGACAAAAATGTCATCTTCTTGTCCGGAAGGTACAAGAACAGAAAATGCAAACTCTCAGACAATATTGAAAATACGAAGGATATTACGATGGCAAGAGATGATTTGATCGGCGGTGCGCTCTGGGAAGAGTACTCGCAAGAGGTACAAAAAAGAATGAATGCCCCTGTAAACATGGGTGAGATCACGGAAGCTGAAGCGGGTGATGACAGATTGGTCATCGCTGACTTCGGTGCGGAGAGCTGTGGTGATGCAGTGCGTCTGTATTGGCTGATCGATCCGGCAACGGATACCATTAAAAGCAGCAAGTTCAAGAGCTTCGGCTGCGGAACGGCGATCGCTTCTTCGGACATGATGGCTGAACTCTGTATGGACAAGACGGTGGACGATGCGCTTAAGATCACCAATATCGATGTGGAAAAAGCACTTCGTGACGAGCCGGACATCCCGGCAGTACCGGGACAGAAGATGCACTGTTCGGTCATGGCTTATGATGTCATCAAAAAAGCGGCTTCTATCTATAAGGGTGTGGACATGGAGAGCTTTGAGACGGAGTTCATCATCTGTGAATGTGCCCGTGTCACACAAGACACGCTCAAAGAGGTCATCAAGCTTAACAAGCTTTCAACCGTTGAAGAAGTAACGGACTATACCAAAGCTGGCGGTTTTTGTAAGTCGTGTATCAAAGAGGGCGGACATGAGAAGAAAGATGTCTACATCGTCGATCTTTTGGCAGAAGCCAAAGAAGCTTTTGATGCTGAAGAGAAGTCACGCAAGATCATCGAAGCCAAAGGGGACGGTACCTTCATCTCTATGGGACTGGTACAGCGTATCAAGTCTGTCGAGGCTATCTTGGAACAGTATATCCGTCCGACGCTCAAAGCAGACGGCGGGGATGTGGAGCTGATCGATATCAAAGAAGAGAACGGCGAGTTTGAAGTGCTGATCAAGTATCAGGGCGAATGTATGTCATGTTCGATGAACACGACGACGACGCTTGCGGGTATCCAGGATATGCTGGCCTTTAAACTCAAAGCACCGTTAAAAGTGATCGTAACATAATGGACTACGCGACCAAAGAGGGGACTTTTTCGTACCTCAAGCAGTTTAAGGACTACAGCAAGGACTTCTACCGTTTCGACGGAGAGGTCTTCGTGTCGTCACTGGGCCTGGGTACCTTTAGAAAAGAGCCTTACAGAGAAGAGAACTACGTCATCAACTACAAGGACGCGCTCAAGACAGCGATACTTAATGGTATCAACCATATCGATACTGCCATTAATTACCGCTATCAAGTCAGTGAGGAAGAGGTCGGCGAGGCGATAAGCGAGCTTATTGCCGAGGGCAAAGTGAGCCGAGACCAGCTCTTTATCACCTCAAAGGCCGGGTTCTTGCCTTTGGAGTTCCCTTTTCCCGAGAACCCTTATGCCTGGATCGAAGCGAATGTCATCAATAATGATCTTGCGCGCAAAGAGGATATCGTCATCGATCAGCACTGTATGACCCCCGATTATCTGCGGTGGAGTGTGCTCAAGTCCTTGCAGAACCTCAATCTGAAGACGCTCGATGTCATGTACCTTCATAATCCGGAGACCCAGCTTGGATATGTAGACAGAAAGACTTTTAAAAAAAGGATAAAAAAAGCCTTCGAACTCTTCGAAAGACTTGTTGAAGAGGGGAAGATACGCCACTACGGTATCGCTTCATGGAACGCCTTCTTGTACGAAGAGGGGCATACGGAGTATATCAGTCTTAAAGAGATGGTCGAGATCGCCCTTGAAGTCGGAGGAAACCAGCACCATTTCAAATATGTGCAATCCCCGTACAACATCGTCAAGACACAGGCATATAATTATACTAACCAGCAGGGTCCCGACGGGAAATATTATACACTGATGCAGATGATCCACGGCTATAATCTAAAGATGGTCGCTTCATCTTCATTGCTTCAGATGAACCTTTTTAAA
>JBFEYG010000236.1:0-3500 GCA_041562275.1 Sulfurimonadaceae bacterium
AGATATACTATACAAGTATAACAATACAGGAGTAGATGGAAGTCAATTAGGAGATGTGTTTACATATAATGCAGCAGTCTCTTATAAATTGTTTGAAGATAAGCATGACCATGCACTTCATCAGTTAGAAGAAGAGAAAGAATTTGGATATTCCCTAAGTACTTTCTTAGAGCTAAATGGCGAACATGCGCAAAAAGATCGTTTTCATGGTGATAGTGCGGATAATACTGGACACAATGTAATCTTTGCCACTACTGGACTTCAGCTTGTTAGCGATACTGGTTATTCACTTTTTCTTAGTGTTTCAAAACCTATATACCAAGACTTTAATGGTCTACAAAATGATATAAATTATAAATCAAGTTTTGGAATAGGAAAGAGCTTTTAAGCTTCTTAGCCATAACGGTGACTTCCTCGGTTCAGTTGGCAGATGTTTTGGTGGTCTTTGTCCTGCTGGTTGCTCCGATACTTTTGGCCTCTATGCAGAAGAAGTTTTCCGTGACAATTTTTGCCTACGGTTACGGCTGGCTGTTTGCTCTGACCTCGATAGCTTTGTCTTTGAGTCAAAAAAAGTCATAGACGGCACATAGATATAGTATCGTCGGCAAAGCAGACACACCGTGTCTCAGACCTCACGGGTAAGTCCTCCTCAGCTAAGCTTATTTTATAAAGGTAAGATGTAGAATAAGGGATATTCACTGCAAGGTTGCTTATGCCTAAGTTGTTAGCTATCAAATATGACACATTCAAACACGAGATGGACGCTAATTTTGAGGATACTCAAGACGTTACAAGTCTGGATATATTTGATGCTTTTGTAGCCGCTTTTAATAAGGCTACAAATGTCCTTGAAGAAGAGAAACTCCGAGCGCTCATCTTTAATCAGTTCAAGAACTATGGCGATTTTGATAAACAAATGTGTGAAGTGGCTTTGAGTGTATCCGAGATACAACAGAGTACACAAGATGCGATCAATGCGATTGATAATAATGACGCAGTTGCTTTAAAAGATGCTTCATCCCAATTGAGCAAGTATAAAAAACGCATTGCTGATCTTGAACATGAGATGTACACGGATGAGACGACGGGTGTCTATAATCGAAAGTATCTTGTAAATCATGAACTTGATGAGCATGAACAGATGAAGTATGACGGTGCATTGATGCGCCTGTCTATCAATAATTTTTCACAGATAAACAAAGAAAATGGGCATGAAGCCGGTGATACGGTTTTAAAGTTTGTCAGTAAACTGCTTCAAAAACATCTTAAGACGGTAGGCATCGATCTGATCCGCTATATGGGTGTGCAGTTTATCGCCTTGCCGAAAGAACTCGTATCAAGAAAGACAGAGAAGATCTTTCAGGATACGGTTGATCTTGTTCTGAGTAAAAAGTTTAAGACACACGATGGCAAGATCTTGCATATCGATCTTCAGTTTGATGAAAAGTCTTTTAAAAAAGGCGAGTATTTTCAAGAGGTATTTGAGGAGCTGTAAAGGCTCAGAAGCCTTTACGAAAGTGTTTTATTTGAAGTATTTTTCAAGATCTTTGATGACCGCACCCGGTACTGTCATGATCGTTGCAAAACCCATAAGGTCAAGTAGAGGATAAGAGATCGCGATGTAGTAATCCGCTCGCATAGCAGTTGCTATAGCCGTTTCTGTCTCTTTACCGTCTTCCGTCTTGTTCTCTATCAATACCATCCATGGAAGAAGACCGGCATTTTGAACACCGATCTTGTCCGGGAACTTCATCGTACGTTTAGCAAGGTTTACACCGTAAAGTGTTCTTCCTTCAGCCAGTTCCAGTTTGAAGACAAGGTTTTTCTTTGCTTTTTTCTCAAGTTTTGCCTGAAGGTCAGCTGCTGTTCCCTCTTTGATCTCGATCGTATCCTGGTAGTAAGGACGAGATACCATGAACTGGTAGTTTTCAAGACCGTCAAATTCCCACTTGTCTGCGGAAGGCGTAAGCTGTGGAAATGCTTTGTGCAAAGCATCCAACAGAGGGACTTCATCATTCAGCTTATAGTCTGTCTGTAAAAAAGCACGTGTGAAATAACGGGGATTTGTAATACGTACCGTGTTGTCTGCAGTATTGATCAATGCACGCATTGAACCTGCTAAAAAACCACGACCCGGCTTGTTAGCCAAAGTTTTAAGGTGAGGATGAGTGAAGACAACGACATCCATCTTCGCTTTTGTGACCTTGGAAACCGCGAGGATCTCAAAACCTTGAGCGGTAAGAGCGTCTTGGACTTCCTGAGTGCTCGCTAATGGAGCATCAAAATAGGTGCTGACCTCTTTCGGGCCTGTATATCCCGCTACAACCGCCTTAGACGAACAACCGCTGAAGATCAAAGCCGACAGGGCAAGAGCAAGTAGAAGTATTTTACGCATATTTTTCCTTCGTGATTTAGATTTGGATTATTATCCTCTAATAATGTTAAAGAAACGTTAAACAGGCTGTTTTAATATATCAATATATCTTGATGTATGTAATATATTCTGCTATGATGCCACTATTAATCAAGGAGATATCATGAAACGTATGCATATTCACATTGCGGTCAAAGATATACAGGAGAGCAAGAAGTTCTATACGACACTTTTTGGTGCAGAACCGACAAAAGAGAAAGAGGACTATGTGCAATGGCTGTTAGATGATCCGGCGGTAAACCTGGCGATCTCTTCCGGACGGAATACAGTTGGACTTAACCATCTTGGGATCCAGGTAGACAGCGATGAGGCCTTAGCCGAGATTGAAGATCGTTTGGCAGCAGCTGATATCTCAGGAGAAAAGCAGGAAGAAGCACAATGCTGCTATGCCAGTTCGAAAAAATACTGGATTGAGGATCCGCAGGGTCTGATCTGGGAGAATTACCACACGATGGAGCAGATAGAGGTCTTCGGAGGTGATGAGTTTACCGGAGGAGAAGGGTGCTGTACTCCGTCCTTTTCAAAAAATGGAAAATGGTCGGCAGGCGGCTGCTAGATGGATGTCTTTCTTCGGACGGTCTCTGCTCTGAATGATGAGACGAGGGTATTGATCCTGCGCTTTCTGGATGAACACGGACCCCTGTGTGTCTGCGATCTTCAGATGTCACTGGACATGATCCAATCACGTCTCTCACGACACTTGAAGATACTCAAAGAGGGTGGGTTCTTGCGCGTGGAACGAAAAGGGACCTGGGCATATTATGCGATACGCTCTCCTTTGGACCGGTTTCGAATGGAGGCGATCGAAGAGATACGTCATTTGGATATCAGCTTGCCGCCGCTTCAAAAACCGGTCTCTCGGTGTGAAAATAGCTAAAACTGAAAAAATAACAATACAAGATTCAAAAGGAAGTCCATGAAAAAACATAAAAAAGTCCTGATCCTCTGTACGGGGAACTCCTGCCGTTCGATCATAGCCGAGGCACTTATCAACGCCAAACTCGATTCCTGCGTGGAGGCATACAGCTCGGGTGTAAGAGCCAGCGGAAAGGTCAATCCCCATGCC
>JBFEYG010000237.1:0-3470 GCA_041562275.1 Sulfurimonadaceae bacterium
CTTCGCGAAGAGCTCTACAAGGCCTATACGACCCGTTCGCCTGAAAATGCCGCCATCATCGACGAGCTGATGCAGCTTCGCCAGGAGATGGCGCAGCTGCTTGGTTTCAACAACTATGCCGAACTTTCCATCGCACCTAAGATGGCCACATCGACCGACAAGGTCATTGGTTTCCTTGAAGAACTCGCTGTCGCCTCCAAGCCGCAGGCCAAGAATGAATTGGCCGAGCTGGAAGCTTTGGCTAAAAAAGAGGGGCAAGAGAAGATCTCGAGTTTTGATACGGCCTACTATTCGGAGATCCTCAAAAAAGAGAAATATGATATCGATGAGGAGGCCTACCGGCCTTACTTTGAACAGCATTCTGTCGTGCAGGGACTCTTTGACTTCCTTCACCGCCTTTTGGGTATCGAGTTTAGAGCGGCAGATGTCAAACTCTGGGATGAAAAAGCCTCGGCGTATGACCTGTATGTCAATGATGTCCTGCGTTCACGCCTCTACATCGATCTTGAAGCACGCAAATCCAAACGCGGCGGAGCCTGGATGAACAACTGGCAGACGCACTGCAAGGATGAACATGGCGAGACACTCCTCTCCTCTGCCTATATCGTCTGTAATTTCCCTGCTTCACGCGATACGACACCTTCTCTGCTTCGTCATGATGATGTCGTCACACTTTTCCATGAGATGGGACATGCCCTGCACCACATGCTCTCCGAGGTCCATGAAGTCTCTGTCAGCGGCGTCAATGGCGTCGAGTGGGACGCGGTCGAGTTTCCTTCGCAGTTTCTTGAAAACTTTGCCTATGAACCGCAGGTCCTTAAACTCTTTGCCAAACATCATGAGACCGGGGAAGTCATCTCTGATGAGATGATTGAAAAGCTTGACCGTTCCCGCAACTTCCAGTCGGCTATGGGGATGCTGCGTCAACTTGAGTTCTCCATCTTTGACTTCAAGCTTCATATGAAACTGCACACGGGAGATGAAGTACAGGCCCTGATGGACTCCATCAGAGATGAGATCAGCCTTCTTAAACCGCCAAGCTACAACAAGTTTCAAAACGGTTTTGCCCACATTTTTGCGGGCGGTTACGCAGCCGGATATTACTCTTACAAGTGGGCCGAAGTCCTCTCTGCCGATGCTTTCTTCCATTTTGTCGACAACGGTATCTTTGAAGAGGAGATCGCTGCTTCTTACAGAGATATCGTCCTTGGGCTGGGCGGAAGTGAAAGTATGTCCGTACTCTTTGAGAAGTTCATGGGAAGAGAGCTTGATACGACCGGCCTGCTCCGTCTTAACGGCATCGCTGCGTGAGAGGCCTCTGGGTTCTCTTCTTGCTCACTCTATCGCTTTTTGGAGGTACAACGGTGAAAATCGCTTCGTATAATGTAGAAAACCTTTTCGACCTTAAATACGACGGTACCGAATACAGCGAATATATCCCCGACACTGTCTGGAAATGGAACACGACGACCTACCGAAAAAAACTCATCAACATCACCAAGGTCATCAAGGATATCGATCCCGATATCATAGCCCTTGAAGAGATAGAGTCCGACTTGGCCCTCAAAGACCTGCAGACAATGCTGGCACGGCAAGGGCTTAACCTCAGATACCGTGCTATAGCAGACAAGAAGAATACCTCTGTAAGGGTCGCTCTCTTGAGCAAGTTTCCCCTTCAAAAACGCGAACTCGCAGTCTCACAGAGCAGAACATACAGAAATATCCTCGAAGTAAAAGTCATCCTAGAAGACAAACCCCTGTATATCTTCACCAACCACTGGAAATCAAAATCCGGACCTGAGAGCAAGCGCATACAGTATGCCAAGACCCTCAAAAAACGCCTTGATCAGCTTCCTCAGGGCAGCGACTACATCCTTGCCGGTGATTTCAATGCCGACTATCAAGAGCACAAGCGCTTTGTCAAAAACCGAAAGCATAATGACACCAATGGTATCACAGGAATCAACCATATCTTGAAGACCATCGATGCGGAAGGAGAGCTCTACACAAAAAAGAGTCTGAGCCCAGAGGGAAACTACAACCTCTGGATGGAACTTCCTTCTGCTGACAGATGGACCCATACCTACCGAGGGAAAAACGAGGCGCTCGATCACATCATCATCTCACCTTCGCTCGCTGACAGTAAAAACAGTCACTATATAGAGGGAAGCTTCCAGGTATTTTCCCCTGAGTACCTCTTACATAAAAAGAAGCCTTACAGGTGGCAGAGAAGCCGGACTCGGCCGCTTCACCATACTGGAAAAGGGTATTCTGATCATTTGCCTATTGTTGCTGAGTTTTATATCGACTGATAATAATGCATTGGCACACTGAAGATAAACGTTAGAAAGCCCTAAGCAATCCACCCGCCGCCAATAAGCTTATTCCCGTCATAAAAGACAGCAGCCTGACCCTTGGCAACACCAAGAACAGGTTCTTTCAGTTTTATCGTCCCCTTGTTACCCTCTATCTCGACATGACAAGGCACCGCCGTCGTACGGTAACGCAGCTTGACCGTTGTATCAAAACTTGTTCGATCATCAAACATATTGACATCACGTATGATGACGTCCGAGCACTCAAGCTCTTCTTTGAGACCGACTACGATCTGGTTCGTCTCAGGCAGTATCTTCGTGACAAAATGCGGATCATGTGCTCCGTGTACGGTAAAGCCTTTGCGCTTACCTATGGTGTAGTGCATATAGCCCTTATGCTCACCGACGACATTGCCTTCGGCATCAAGCACTTCACCCGGCTGGTCGACCTTGACATAGTCTTTGAGTACATCCGTATAGGTCGTCTCGACAAAACAGATCTCAGATGATTCAGCCTGAGATGCGAAGGACTCAAGTCCTTTGATCGAAGCTGCATACTCTTTGATATCAGACTTGTGCCGTGTGCCAAGAGGAAAGATAAGGCGAGGAAGTATCTCTTTTTGGATATAAAAAAGAAAATAACTTTGATCCTTCGTATCATCTTCTGCCTGCAGCAGGTACTTGCCGTATGTCTGGATATAATGACCCGTTGCAAGGTAGTCCGCACCGATCTTATCCGCAAACTTAAGCATCTCGCCAAACTTCAGATTGCGGTTGCACAGTGCGCACGGGTTGGGTGTCTCGCCTTTTTTATAGGTCTCTATAAAGGGTGTGACTACCTTCTCTTTAAAGGTCTCTTGAAGATCAAGTATATGCAGTTTGACACCGGCAAAATCGGCCGCTTTTTGGGCACGTACCTGATGTATCTCATGATAACCGGGTTTGGAGTGCAGTTTCATGTACACCCCCTCCACTTCATATCCGTCTTCTTTGAGCAGGAGCGTTGAAACCGTCGAGTCAACGCCTCCACTCATCCCTATTAATACTTTTTTCTTTCCCATTTCCATTCCTGAACTATATCTTGTATGAGTCTTTACCATCATTGATATCGCGATTTTCAAAGAAGTCCGATAGGGAACGATAATATTCGGTCTC
>JBFEYG010000238.1:0-3460 GCA_041562275.1 Sulfurimonadaceae bacterium
GGATCTCTTCACAGATGTACTGTTGTAAAGCGGTGATATCACGCGTTTTTCTCCATTGCCTGTAAACGGCTTCCATTCTTGCCAGGGCTTTTTCATGTTCCCCTTTGTGCATAGAGTAGGGTGGAAAGTTGAGCTCAAGCATCTTTATTTCTTCACCTTCAAAGTGATCAAGGGTATGTTCATACCATGCTTCATACTGTTTGTCAACGACTGCAGCAGCTTTTTCGCTGGCTTCTTTGCTGTAGGCTTCGATCAAGTCATACAAGTCATTGATGATATCGATATCTTCTGCATGTACATCATTCATGAACGCCATGGCTACCTTCGGTATAGCATTTTGAGATAGTAAAGACATTGTCTCTCCTTTTTCAATTAATTATAATACGCTCAGGAGAAAAACGTATTGATATATGTCAAGGGTGATATCACGGGTCTGCCTTGTTCGAATAAAGAGAAGAGAGACACTGCCTGCTCCCTTTTCTTAGTACTTGCAAAGGGGGAGAAATTACTCTGATAACCCCATAGGGTATTTAGAACTGCAGATGTAAAATCGCATCATGAATCTTGATACGCTAACACTGCAAACACCTTACCTCTCACTGGATGAAGAGTTCTATAAACTGACCGACCCTGCACCGCTTGATGCGCCTTATCTGATCAGCTTCAGTCCCGAGGCTGCGAAACTGATCGGACTTGACAGCAGCATCTGCGATGACCCCCGTTTTGTCGAGCTTCTTAACGGTACGCTTATCCCCAAAGAGTCGCGTCCATTCTCCATGTGTTACGCGGGCCATCAGTTTGGTCATTTTAATCCGTGGCTGGGAGATGGCAGAACCATCAACCTGGGCAGTGCTCTTGGCTGGAACCTGCAACTTAAAGGCAGCGGCGAGACGCATTATTCCCGTTCGGCAGACGGAAGGGCAGCGGTACGTTCATCCATACGCGAGTATCTGATGAGTGAAGCGATGCATCATCTTGGCATCCCTACGACCCGGGCTCTGGGGATTATCGGGTCAAAGACGAAGATCATTCGCGACCGGATGGAACATGCGGCTGTCGTCATGCGTATGTCGACGAGCTGGGTGCGTTTTGGTACCTTTGAGTTCTTCTACTATATGGGCGGACAGAGTAAGCTGGAGATGCTTGCCGAATACGTCATTGCCGAATCCTATCCGCATCTGAAAGAGGATGAAGATCGATTCTTTAAGATGTTTTGCGAAGTAGTCGACCGCACTGCAGCATTGATCGCAAAGTGGCAGGGAATAGGGTTTTGCCACGGTGTTATGAATACGGACAACATGTCGATTGCAGGTCTGACCATCGACTACGGTCCTTATGCGATGCTTGATGATTTCAACTACAGTTATGTCTGCAATAACAAGGACCGCCTTGGCCGGTACAGTTACGCAGACCAGCCCAATATCTCCTACTGGAACCTGACTATGCTATCCAAAGCGCTTTCTCCTATCATTGCCAAAGAGAAGATGCAGAAAAAACTTGATGACTTTGGTGCCTTTGTCTATCCGGATGCCTATGTCGATGTGATGCGGGATAAACTTGGGCTTGAGCAAAAGCTCGATAGTGATATCGAACTGATCAAAGAGCTTGTGGGTACACTGCAGGATATCTTTGTCGATCATACTCTTTTTTATAGGACACTTAGCCGTTATGACGGTGACAGGTCGGTTATGTATGATATTGCCATGGACCCTGTGATACTGGACAAGTGGCTTATTTTATATGATGAGCGTCTGCAACAGGAGACACGTACGCAGGTCGAACGTCAAAAAGCGATGCTGGCGACAAACCCAAAATACATTTTGAAAAACTATATGCTTGAAAAAGCAATCCAGTTGGCCGAAAGAGGTGATTTTTCGATGGTGGAAACGCTGCTGTATATTGCAGAACATCCCTATGATGAACTGCCTGAATATGAACATTTTGCGGGAGATACACCTGAAGAGCATAAGAACATCGGACTCTCCTGCTCGTCATAATAAGGAAAAAAGAGTTTAGAATTATGGCTTTAACCGTTTCCTGCTGTGCATCCCCGCAGAGCAGAACATCACTTAGTCGGGTTTGATTTTAAAAACATAGCTGTCATGGTGTCCATCGTTTCGATATGGTGGATCAGCCAAGCAGTCAGATTGCCTTCAATATAGGCAGATATTGCAATGGTATCTTTACGCTCTTCAAAATATTTGATGACGGATTTGAGTTCGTGGATGTGTCTGTCATGTTCACTTTTATGCATTGCATATGCAGGAAAGAGTGCTTCCTCCATCATCTCTTCTTCATCATCAAAATGCATTTGTGTGTGTTCGAGCAATTCGTTTAATATATCGCGTACTGCCTGCGTGTCATGTTCTCTTGCAGCAGACTCGAGTCTATTTATAATCAGGATCTCTTCTAGATGTGTGTCGTTCATACTCGGTATTGCTACCATGGGAAGTTGTTCTTGTGTAATCAAAGTATTTGATCCTTTATGTGTTTTACTGAAAAGGGGTGGTGTAAAGTATTATACGTGATCGAACTAGAAATAGAGCTCAGCTAGCAAGAGAAGGCTTTTGTCTTAAGCCAAATAAGAGACACTGCTCTTATTTGGCCTATGGTGTGTTAGGCTGCGGCTGTTTTGTTAGCCTGTATTTTTTTGATGTTTGAAAGCATCAAAACTGAGGTTATAAGCGCAATAAAGAAAAGAGCGACAAAGACATAGAGTGTACCCGTATAATTGCCCGTTGAGTCTTTGACGTAAGCGATGATGATAGGTCCGGCAAGTCCCGCCAAAGCCCAGGCGGTCAAAATGTACCCGTGAATAGCACCAAGTTCTTTCGTACCGAAGATATCACCGATATAAGCTGGAATAGATGCGAATGCTCCGCCGTAACACATCATGATATAGTAAATCAGTATTTGAAAGATAAAAATACTTGTGACCGTTGTCAGCAGATAAAAGGCAATGATCTGCGTGACAAAGAAAAGAATAAAGACAACGGGTCGGCTCAGGTAGTCTGAGATACTTGCCCAGGCAAGTCTGCCCGCACCGTTAAAGATACCCATGAGTCCGACAGCTGAAGCTGCTGCCAGGGCAGAGATACCGACAGTCTCTTGCAAGAGAGGCGAAGCTACGGAGATAATAGCGATCCCGCAGGTCACATTGATAAACAGCATGATCCACAGACCATAGAACCTACCTGTCTTCATGGCTTCATTGCGTGTGATATTGACCAGGTCCTCTTTGATCTTCTTTTTTCCAGCAGCAATGGCATCACTTAGGCGCTCCGGCATGTAACCCTCAGGAGGATTGGCAAGATACTGTGCTGCCGAAAACATGATGATAAAATAAATAGAACCCAGGATGTAAAAGGTCGAGGATATCCCTACGGAATCGATCAATACCTTGATCGCAGGACCGGAGATGGCAGAGGCAAAGCCAAAGCCCAAGATGGCAAACCCCGAC
>JBFEYG010000239.1:0-3417 GCA_041562275.1 Sulfurimonadaceae bacterium
GCAGGACAGCGACTGGATGCAGGAACGTTATAAGCACAATGCCCATGATGCACCGGTGTCGGTCTATGAGATGCATCTGGGTTCATGGAAGCGAAAAGTAGAAGAAGAGAACCGTTACCTAAGCTACCGTGAACTTGCGGTTGAGCTGCTAGCCTACCTGAAGCAGATGAACTACACCCATGTCGAGTTTATGCCTTTGACGGAATATCCCTTCTTTGGCTCCTGGGGTTACCAGGTGGTCGGATATTTCTCTGCGACTGCGCGTTTTGGAGAACCTCAGGACCTGATGTACCTGATCGATATCCTGCATCAAAACGGTTTTGGCGTTATCATGGACTGGGTCCCTTCGCATTTTGCCGTGGATATGCACGGTCTTATCAACTTTGACGGAACAGCACTCTATGAGCATGAGGACCCGAGACAGGGGTATCATCCGGAATGGGGCAGCATCATCTTTAATTACGGCCGTAATGAGGTAAAGTCTTTTCTCATCTCTTCAGCGATGTTCTGGCTTGACAAATATCATATCGACGGGATACGTGTGGATGCAGTCGCGTCGATGCTGCACCTTGATTATGCCCGTAAAGAGGGTGAATGGATACCTAATGAGCATGGAGGAAATGAAAACCTGGAGGCCGTTGAGTTTTTGCGTAAACTCAATGAAAGTGCTTATGCCGAGTTTCCTGACATCATGATGATAGCCGAAGAGTCGACAGCCTGGCCGATGGTGACACGTCCGACAAGTATCGGGGGGCTAGGCTTCGGTTTCAAATGGAATATGGGTTGGATGCACGACACGCTTAAATACATGAGTTATGACCCTGTTCACCGTCAACATCATCACCATCAGCTGACCTTTAGCATGTGGTATGCCTTTGACGAGCACTTCATGCTGCCGCTGAGTCATGACGAAGTGGTACATATGAAAGGCTCACTGATCAACAAGATGCCCGGCGACAACAACCAGAAGTTTGCCAACCTGCGTGCGATGTATGCCTATATGATGGCGCACCCTGGTAAAAAGCTTCTTTTTATGGGCGGAGACATCGCTCAATATGCGGAGTGGAACTTCGAAAAGAGTCTGGACTGGCATCTGCTAGAGGACCCGCTGCATGCCAATCTTCAAAAGATGGTGAGCGATCTAAACCTTATCTATAAAAATGAGCGGGCCCTTTATCTGTTTGATGAAAAACGGATCGGTTTTGAATGGATCGATGACGGGGACTATCAGCATAACTGTATCAGCTTTATGCGCAAAAGCGATGATCCTGATGAGACGGTCTATGTCCTGTGCAACCTTGCAGATGAGACGAGAGAGTTTTATCAGGTCGGTGTACCGTATGAAGGCGAATACAGGGAGATATTCAACTCCCAGTCAAGCTACTATGAGGGATGGAATATAGGCAATACAGGTCCGATATCTGCACGTAAAGAGTCTATGCACGGACGTGATTACTCTATTCGACTGACGCTGCCGCCTTTGGGTGTCATCTATCTGAAACGGGTGCTTAAAAAAGCTTAGCGACTATTGCCTGGGCTTCATCCTGGATTCTTCTGAGATGGGTCTCATCGATAAAACTTTCTGCATAGATCTTGTAGATCGCCTCTGTTCCGGAAGGGCGCAGTGCAAACCATCCGTTTTTGGCCACGACCTTGAGACCGCCTATAGCAGCTCCGTTGCCAGGAGCATTGGTCAAGATGGCTTCTATGGGCTCACCGGCAAGCATCTCCTCTTTGACATCTTCAGGCGAAAGCTTTTTAAGGATACTTCGCTGCTGTGCATCTGCAGGTGCATCGATACGTGCATAGACAGGCGCACCGAACTTTTTTGTCAGCTCCTGATAATGTTCGCCCGGATCGCGTCCTGTCTTGGCAAGGATCTCGGCAGAGAGCAGGGTCATGATCATACCGTCCTTGTCCGTACTCCAAACCGTCCCGTCTTTGCGCAGGAAACTTGCACCGGCACTCTCCTCACCGCCGAAAAAGATACTCCCTTCGACGAGCCCCTCGACAAACCATTTAAAACCGACAGGGACCTCGACGACTTTCTTGTCAAGTGCCTGTGCGACACGGTCGATCATGGAAGAACTGACCAAAGTCTTCCCTATACCCAGTGTACTTTGCCATTGGGGACGGTTCTGGGCAAGATAGTTTATAGCGACACTGAGATAGTGGTTGGGGTTCATCAAACCGACGCTCTTTGTGACGATACCGTGGCGGTCAAAGTCGGTATCGTTTCCAAAAGCGATATCATATTTTTCTTTCATAGCGACAAGGCCCGCCATCGCATAAGGCGAAGAACAGTCCATACGGATCTTCCCGTCCTTGTCACAGTGCATGAAAGAGAAGGTCGAATCAAGCGTGTTGTTAAAGACCTCCATATTCAGACCGTATCGTTCTTTTATGGCACTGTAGTAGGCCATACCGGAACCGCCCATGGCATCTGCTCCGATAAGGATCTTGGAAGCGGCGATCGCCTCCATGTCGATGATGTTCTTAAGGTCATCGACATAAGGAGAGATGTAATCATATTGAATAATATTATCCGATCTAAGGGCAGCTTCGATGGTCAGTCTCTTCACCTCTTTGAGGTCGTCTTTCAGCAGAGCGTTGGCGCGCGCTTCTATCCAGTCAGTCACATCGGTGTCTGCCGGTCCGCCGTGTGGCGGGTTGTATTTGAACCCGCCATCAGTTGGAGGGTTATGGGATGGGGTGATCACTATCCCGTCGCATTTCGGTTTGTCGGCATCTGTATTATGCGTCAAGATAGCGTGGGAGATGACAGGCGTAGGAGTATAGCCGAAATCTTTCGCGATACGTACGTCCACCCTGTTTGCCGAGAGGACCTCTATGGCACTGAGCTGTGCAGGATACGAAAGGGCATGGGTGTCCATACCCATAAACAGTGTTCCTGTGATGCCCGCGTGTTCACGGTAGTCACAAACAGCTTGTGTAACGGCAAGAATATGTTTTTCATTAAAACTCTTAAGAAGGGATGAGCCGCGGTGACCGGATGTGCCAAAGCTGATACTGTGTGCCTCATTATCTATGTCAGGTGTCTTGGTGTAGTACTCGCTGATGAGTTGTGCGACATTGACTAAGATGGATCTTGGTGCCAATTTTCCGGCGTTGGGATGTAGACTCATAAATTGCCTTTCTTGTATGGTGTTTAAAATGTAACATAATATCATTACATGAATGTTCTGTTTTAAGATCAATGATTAAAAATGAAACATATGTGTAATAGCGGTATATTAGAATTGTAATATAATTAGTGAATAAAAGGAATAAGATGGCTATCAAAGCAGCGATTAACGGAACCGGAAGAATAGGTGTGATCGTAGCAAAGATCATTATGCAGCGTGACGACATAGAGCTTGTTGCGATCAATACCACGGCAGAAGCGGGTATGCTTGA
>JBFEYG010000240.1:0-3390 GCA_041562275.1 Sulfurimonadaceae bacterium
ACTCAAAGGCAGATAGATCCCAGGGTTAGCCTGAGGAACAGACAGCCTCATAGCCGCAGGAACTGCGATGTACGATGCACTGGCACTTAGAAGTGCTAACAAGAAAGCATCGCCTTTTTCAATTTCAAAGGCATAGGCCAGACCTGTTGCCACCAAGGCATTGACCATTGGCATGATAAGGGCAAAAGCGATCAGAAAAAACCCGACTTTTTTCAGTTCATGGATCTTCCTGGCCGCTACAAGTCCCATATCCAAAAGGAAAAATGCAAGGAAGCCTTTAAACAGCGTTCCAAAAAGCGGTTCCATTGAATGCCAGCCTTTTTCTCCTGTTGCGATCCCGATAATGAGTGCTCCAACGAGCAAGAATACGGAAGGGTTTAAGAAAGCCTCTCTCAATATCTCTTTCCAGTTCGTCTTTTCATCTTCTTCACTGTCATCACTTTTAACAAACATCGCTGCAAAGACGAGACCTATTACGATAGCCGGAGACTCCATAAGTGCCATAGAAGCGACCATGAAACCACCATACTCTATACCAATGGTCTGAAGATAGGTGATACCCGTGATAAAGGTAACCGCACTGATAGAACCATAGGTAGCAGCAATGGCGATAGCATTGTAAACATCGATCTTTGTTCTTAGAATAAAGAAACTGTAGATAGGTACAAGCATAGACATGACGACAGCTATAAGCAGCGCTTCAAAAATATAAAGATCCAACCCGCTCTTGGATAGTTCATATCCCCCGTGCAGACCGATCGCTATAAGTAGATAAAGAGAAAATAGCTTAGGCAAAGGCTGTGGTATTGACAACTCTGATTTAAAAAAAACAGCCAGCATCCCCAGAAAAAAGAACAGGACCGGAGGATTCAGCATGTTTTGCAATATAAGATCAACATTCATTTCTACAACTCCTTAAAATAAAATAACAGCGTATATTAGCCAACCATCAACAATTTATTCTTCATATTTTATGACGAATAAATTATTTAATAGTTCTCTAATTTTTGATAAAAAATACGCTGCTAAAAGAATTTAAACCTCTTTCATATCGATTGAAGCCGGTTTTCATCTTGCATAGCACTCTTATTTTTTCTTTCTGTTTTTTGAGACCCGACTCTTGTTTGCTTTGTACTTATAGCTTTTTAGCTTTTCAACAATCTTAAAAGAGAGTCCATGGATCTCGCTTATCTTACATTTGTTATCGTGATTAAAATATTCTCTATGGTCTTCAAACTTTCCTATCAGTTCTAAAAAATCCACCTCATTTAAAAATGAATACATATGCGTAGACTTCTCTTCTCCGAGTATCCATTCTGCCAATACACAAACAACTAAAAGCTCAGGTAAAGCGGTAGGCTTGCCTTGAAAATGGTCTCTTACCTTTTGTGCCATGATGTCATAGTATGCGATCAAAGGCTCTTCTTGTATGCTTAAAGCTTTTAGTCCCGGGTGTTTATGTGCATTTTGAGCTACACCTATCAAATAGTCTACATTGACAACACACTCTTGAAGTTGGACAAGCAGTCTTCTTAAGGTGCTGTATACATAACTGATCTCTTCGTTTTGCTCGACAATAGTTTTGATATTAGCTTCATCCAGTCTCGCAAAGTAGCGTTCAAGCGCTGTTCGTGCAAAGACCAGTACCGCTTCCGTCTTTACGTCTCGGCGCAATGAAGGTTTGATCCTGTTTATACAGTTGTCGCTTATCAGGTCATTTCTTGGAATCGCACTCATCTTAACTCCTTGTCGTCAGTTTATGCTCTTTTATCTTTTTGATCATGCTGGAAAGAAACGAGATCTTCTTCTCTTCATCCTCAAGTGATGATTTTGCATCAAGACTAAACTCTTCCATTTTTGAATCAAGGAAACCTGTATTAAACTTACCCTCTTTAAAGTCTGAGTTTTTTACAATCTCTCTATGAAGTGGGATATTTGTTTTAAGTCCATCAATATTGTACTCATCCAATGCACGTCTTGCCTTCTTAACGGCACCCTCCCAATCAAGCGCCCATACGATGAGCTTTCCAAGCATAGAGTCATAACTCGTAGGTGTCTCATACCCTTCGTACATAGAGGAGTCTATACGGACACCCGGTCCGCCCGGTGTAAGATAGTTTTTAATGGTTCCTGCTGTTGGTCTAAAGTTGTTTTGTGGGTCTTCAGAGTTGATTCTAAACTCAATAGCATACCCACGGAACTTGATCTCTTCTTGCACAAAATGAAGCTTATCACCTGCAGCGATCTCGATCATACGCTGGATGATATCAACCCCTGAAATGACCTCAGTGACCGGGTGCTCGACCTGTACACGTGTGTTCATCTCAATAAAGTAGATGTTATCATCTGCATCGAGTAAAAACTCAATTGTTCCTACACTCTCATACCCCAGTCTAAACATCGCTTTTGTAGAAACTCTAAAAAGCTCTTTTCTTGTTGCAGCATTAAGTCGTGGTGATGGAGCAATCTCGATAACTTTTTGGTGACGTCTTTGGATAGAACAGTCTCGTTCACCTAAATGAACCACATTTCCATAGCTGTCTGCGATGATCTGAACCTCAATATGTCTAGGGTTTTCAACATATTTTTCAATGAAGACCTCATCTCTACCAAAATATTTCATAGACTCCGTAGTCGCTTCATCATAGAGTTTAGAGAAATCTTTGGCTTTTTTAACGATTCTCATACCCCTGCCGCCACCACCATAGGCAGCTTTGATAATCACAGGAAAACCTATCTCATTGGCAGCTTTTTCGCCTTCAGCTTTATCTGTAACAGGCTCATCGGTTCCCCCTAAAACAGGTACGCCAATCTCTCTCATAGCTACTTTTGATGCCATTTTATCACCAAAAAGTTCGATATGGTGCGGCTTTGGACCTATATATATAATGTCATTTTGGGCACATTTTTCCGCAAACTCAGCACTTTCAGACAAGAAGCCATACCCGGGATGTATAGCATCACAACCAGCTTTTTTTGCTAGAGAGATAATCACATTTTGGTCAAGGTATACTTGAACAGGGTGTCCCATCATAGGGTAACATTCATCCGCTTTTTTAACCCAAACACCATCTACATCTGCTTCAGAAAAAACTACTACACTTTTAATTTCAAGCTCTTTACACGCTCGAATAATGCGTAAAGCGATCTCACCTCTGTTGGCAATTAAGACTTTTGATATCTTGTTCATAGTTTACTCCCGGTTGATTTTAAGTATACGTAATTTTAGTTATTTTTAAGAAATATCTCTTCACTTATCTTGTACTAGATGTTATCTATTATTGTTCTAATAAATTTCTTTAAATGTTATTTTTTTCTTCTTTTTTTGTTATAATTACCTATCATGAAAAGAGAAACACTTAATAAAAAGACAAAGATATCCAACGATAT
>JBFEYG010000241.1:0-3373 GCA_041562275.1 Sulfurimonadaceae bacterium
AGTGCGGAAGACGTCGTCGTAGAATTGATCTTTTCGACCCCGCGCATCTCCATACACATATGACGTGCCTGGATCACTACCGCAACACCCTTTGGCTGGATCGTCTTCATGATCGCATCGGCGATCTGCTCTGTCAATTGCTCTTGTATCTGCATACGTCGCGAAAAGACGTCCACCACACGCGGTATCTTCGAAAGACCAACGACTTTTCCATCCGGTATATAAGCGACATGAGCACGCCCGATAATAGGAAGCAGATGGTGTTCACAAGTCGAGTAGAGCTCGATATCTTTGATCAGGACCATCTCATCATTGGAAGAAGTGAACAGTGCTGACCTGAGGATCTCATTTGGATCTTCTTTGTAGCCGCCGTACATAAAGTCATACGCTTTTCGTACACGCTCGGGTGTTTTTAAAAGCCCCTCTCTGTTCGGGTCTTCCCCTACTGAACGCATCATGGTCTTTACTGCATTTTCAAACGCTTCGTTATTTGTATCCGCCACCTGTGCACCTTCTGTTTTATTAACGTTAGGATACCATCTCTTCGCTTGCGCTGAGTTTATTATAGAAAAAAAAGGAAAGTTTCGCTAAAATCTCGCAAATTTAATCTGCGTAGTACATTGCTTACATACTACCCAAGAACACAAACAAAGGGATTTAATGGAATTCAAAACCAATAAAATCGATGGCGCTAACGCTGAAATCACTGGTACACTGGTACAATCCGACATCGATGCAAATGTTGAGAAAATCGCGAAACAACTTGCAAAAACTGCAAAGATCGACGGTTTCCGTAAGGGTAAAGTCCCTGTATCTGCTGTTAAAAAACAGTACGGTGACAAACTTGTCCAAGATGCAGAAGGCGAAGAGCTTCGCAATCTTCTTGACAACGGTCTTAAAGACCTTGGTGTCGCTAATGATGCACTTATCGGAGAACCACAGATCACGAAGTTTGACAAAACAGATGGCAAAATAGAGGTCGCTGTGACTATCGCGCTACGTCCGGAGATCAATCTTGAGGGTTACGCAGACCTTGCTCCTGAGACTAAAAAGCCTAAGATCACTGCAAAAGCAGTAACAGACCGTATCCAAGAGATCGCTCAAGCACAGGCACCTTTTGTGACAGTGGAAGAGGACAGAGCCCTTGTTGAAGGTGATACTGCCCTTATCAACTTCGAAGGTTCGATCGACGGCGAACTTTTTGAAGGCGGAGCTGCTGAAGATTTTTCACTGACATTGGGTTCTGGCCAGTTTATCCCGGGCTTTGAAGACCAGATCATCGGTATGAAAAAAGATGAAGAGAAAATCGTAAAAGTAACTTTTCCTGAAAACTACGGCGGCGAAAAACTTGCCGGTAAAGATGCCGAGTTCAAAGTAAAGGTGAATGCTATCCAGGCTAAAGAAAAAGTCCGTATGGATGCTGCACTTGCGAAGAAGATGCTTCCGGGTGAAGAAGATGCTACTATGGACATGCTTAAAGAGAAAGTCCAGGAGCAACTTGAGAGTGAAGAACTTGCCAAACTTTACAATGATGAACTGAAGCCTAAACTTCTTGAGACATTTGTCACGACGTTCAACTTCGATCTTCCTGCTTTTGTCGTAGAACAAGAGATGGATATGGCACTTAACAAAAAAGCGCAAACTATGAGCGAAGACGAGATCAACGAACTGAGAGAAAACCAGGACAAGGTCAAAGAACTTCGTGAAGAGTTCCGTGAAGAAGCGACACGTTCAGTAAAAGCAACCTTTATCATCGATGCTTTGGCCAAGGCTGAAAACATCAAAGTCGAAGAGAACGAAGTCATGCAGACTATCTACTTCGAAGCGATGCAGATGGGTCAGGACCCTTCTGCTGTGTACGAGAACTACAAAAAATCAGGCTACCTTCCGGCTATCCAGATGGCAATGGTAGAAGACAAAGTACTTAAAAAACTAATCGACGCAAAACTTAAAGACTAATCCTTTTTAACACCCATTTTTTGAATGGGTGTTGTGCTTTAAAAAATGATTAGCTACAATACCTCCCAATAAATATTTTTTAAATCATTAAAGGTTCTGTATGAGTTATATTCCTTACGTTATTGAAAAGACTGGCCGTGGTGAAAGATCATATGACATCTTCTCTCGTCTTCTAAAAGACCGCATCGTCATGTTAAGCGGTGAAGTAAATGACCAAGTCGCGTCGACTATTGTCGCCCAACTTCTTTTCCTGGAAGCAGAAGATCCTGAAAAAGACATCTACTTCTATATCAACTCTCCAGGCGGTGTTATCACAGCAGGAATGTCGATCTACGACACGATGAACTACATCAAACCGGATGTCTCAACGATATGTATCGGACAAGCCGCTTCGATGGGCGCTTTTCTGTTGAGCTCAGGTGCCAAGGGAAAACGTTACTCCCTTCCTAACTCACGCATTATGATCCACCAGCCGTCCGGCGGTGCCCAGGGTCAGTCGACTGATATCCAGATCCAGGCAAGAGAGATCCAGCGTATGAAAGATGACCTTAACGCTATTTTGGCTGAAAACACGGGTCAAAAAGTAGCAACTATTGCTAAAGATACAGAAAGAGACACCTTTATGTCTGCCGAAGAATCAAAAAAATACGGTATGATAGATGAAGTAATCTCAAAGAACTCTAAAAAATAAAAAGGTTTTGTGATGGCAGGAAATCTTCGAAAACGTCGTGACATTTCTTCTGCAGATTCTCATACTGAGGTCCCTTCTTTCGGAGGGATGGACTCAAATTCGAATCTGAGTGAGCCCACTTCTGACTTGGAAATGTACTCCAAAGAAGTGCTTTCACAGCTGATTCACGACAACCTGCCGCCTACCCCAAACAACTTTGCACTCTATTTTGATCGTCTTTTAGAAGACAAGTCTGAAGCCATGCGAAAACAGATCAATGCCGTCTTGGAGTTTGAAGACAGCAGTGATGATGAGAAGACCATCGAGCTGGAGAAGAGTCTAAAATCCGGTTTTGCTTCGATCAAGTCTATCTTGCAGGTCACTGCCAATGTCTATAAAAATATGGCGCTGATGGAGAAGATCCTCCTTAAACGCCGACAAGAACTCGGACAGACTCCTGATGCCCAGAACATACTCTCTACACTGACCTCTTTGGATCAGGATGTTGGCAAGCTCAATAATATCCTAAAGAAACAGGTCGATCACATGAAGACCCTCTATCAGGATACAGCTGGTATTGTCAAAAATGTTGAGAATGAGACTATCTATGATAATAAGTTCGGCATATACAACAAACGATACCTGCTTAACAAGCTTGAGCAAGAGAAGAACCTTATCGAAGAGTTTAAACATACCAGTACTCTTCTTACGATAGAACTTTCAAAAGTGATCGAAGAGAGCATC
>JBFEYG010000242.1:0-3310 GCA_041562275.1 Sulfurimonadaceae bacterium
AGACTTTTTGCTATAGCAAGATGACCTCCCGTACCGCCGCCCGTGATCACTATCGTCATTTTTTTCGTATCCGTTTGGAGATCATCAGTACCATTCCCATCCCTATACTCGCCGCCAACATCGATGAGCCCCCATACGACAAGAAGGGTACAGAGATACCCTTGATCGGTGTCAGACCGCTGATTCCATAGGCATTCATCAAAAAGGCAAAGGCGAAAAGCAGACCTATACCGATGCTGAAAAGATAGAAGATACGGTTATCGCTGCGGTTTGCGATCTTGAAGATCCTCTGCAGGATGACGATAACGATCATCGTCACAAAAAGAATACCGACAAAGCCAAACTCTTCAGCCAGGCCTGCCAAGACAAAGTCGGTATGCACCTCAGATAAAAAACCCAGCTTGAAGGTCCCGTTCGCAAGCCCCGTACCAAAAAAACCGCCGTTATGGATCGCATTGAGCGAGTGCCCTATCTGGTAAGGCTCTTCACGTACCGAAATACGCAAAGACTCCGCTATGGACTCAGGTAAAAAGCTCAGGACAAACCCCTGAATCGATGCCCACCATGACTTGATACGTATCAGCCTGTGTTCTGCCGTCAAAATAAAAAAGACAAAGAACATAAAAGCCAGGCTTATCAAAGAGAGGAAAAACTTAAAAGAGCTTCCGGCAAAAAAGAGCAAAAAGGCCAGTGTCAGGCCCAAAACAACGACCTGACCCAGATCGTTTTGCATGATAGCGATCAAAAACATGACGATGACAAAGACAACTGCATAAGGCACAAACCGGGCAAACTCGTCACGCAGACGAAGTTCGCTGTGATGCGAGTTCAGTTTTCGTGTAAAACTCCAGGCAAGGAAGTAGACAAAGCCCACCTTGAAAAACTCCACCGGGGCCAAAGAGAATCCGGCGATCTTGATCCAGCGCTTTGCCCCGCCGACTTCACTCACCAAAGAAGCCGGAAAAAAAGGCATAAGCATCATCATAAGCAGACCCGTAAAGAAGAGCGTGAGCCCTATACGGTGCAGCCATACATCCGGATCAAGCCGGGAGATCGACCACATCATCATGATAGAGATAAAAGCAAAGATAGCCTGTCGGAAGGCGAAATGGAAAGGGCTGTAATCGAACAGGATCACGATATAAGTCGAGAGTGAATACGAGAGCACTATCCCTATCGTTATCAGCACAGTTACGGATAGGAAGAGGGTTCTATCTGTCATTCAATCTCTTTAATTCTTTACTTAGAGCTACACTTAAGACTCAGGGATGTACAATATATGTACAGTTTACGACATTTTATCGATGTAAGCCAAAGATTTGACTGAAGGGTTATCCTTCGATTCAAAATTATAAAGCATATTTCCAGATCAAAAAGTCAAGTTCGCTAAAGAAACTTTTCGATAAATCGAAAGAGTTTTGGTATGGATTTTGCTTTTGTTTGTGTAACTTAAGGAGTAGAGATGGGTATCAAACTTAGTAATGCGCATGAGCTTATGACAAAAGCCCTTGATTACCGTGCTGCTAGACAGGATCTGATTGCGGGTAACATCGCAAACGAAGACACCCCATTCTACCGTCCAAGAGACATTCGTTTTGAAGAGACCCTTCAAAAGGAAGCAAAAAAGATCTTTAATGAACCTCAGGTACCGACACTTGAGCTCGCTCGCACGGATGGAGCACATTTCAGATCGGCGATGCAAGAAGGTGATGATCAGGCCAAGCTTTTTTACCGTGACGGACATCTTGCCCGTAACGACGGAAACAGTGTCGACCTTGACGTTGAGACGACAGAGATGACAAAAAACTCGATGATGTTTCAAGGTCTGACGGCAGCACTGAAAAAAGAAGCAGCCATCTTCAAAGCTGTCTTACAAGCTTCCGAACGAACACAATAGACAAGATAAGGATATCACATGTCAGCATTTCTTAACAGTTTTGATATTAGCGGTTACGGTCTATCGGCGCAGCGTGCGCGTGTCAATGTCATATCGTCAAACATAGCCAACGCACAAACAACTCGTACGGAAGAAGGTGGTCCTTACCGCCGCCGTGAGGTGATGTTCAAAGCAATAGATTTTAACACCGTCTTTAATCAAGAACTGATGAAAGGCACATCTGACAAAGGGTATTCCGATCCTTTGGATGAAGGCGATTTTAATAAAAAAGTAAATCCGCCGATTATGAGTGTAATCGTCGACAAGATCATCCGTGACGACAAAGAACCGATGATGAAGTTTGAACCGGGTCATCCTGACGCTAACGCTGAAGGCTATGTCGCGTATCCGAACATCAACCCGGTCATAGAGATGGCAGACCTGATCGAAGCAACCCGCTCCTATCAGGCCAATGTAGCAGCATTTCAAAGCGTAAAGTCCATGGCACAAAGTGCTATGAGTATCATTCAAGCCTAACAAGCTTTTTGAGGATTAAAGAAAAATGGCAGATTTAAACAACGTTTCCGGTCTTTCTACTGCTGACCTCTTAGGAAAAAGTAACACTAAGAGCCAGACTACCGGAGAAGGCTTCGCCGATGCACTTAAAAAATCATTGGACAATGTCAATGAGATGCAGCAAGATGGAGAAAAGGCCATGAGTGACCTGGCAACAGGTCAGGTCAAAGACCTCCACCAAGCTGCACTTGCTATCGACAAGGCTGAGATCAGTATGAAACTTATGCTCGAAGTTCGAAATAAAGCGCTCAATGCGTATAAAGAGATCTCTAGAACTCAGATGTAAGCAGGGTAAAATAAAGAATACATGCGTGTTCTTTATCGCTGCGAAACCAGAGCTAATGTACGCTCGCGTACCAGCAACCGCTTGACATTAAATATTAAGAGATGTAGTCTCTTCCAAAACCGCACAATTCTTTCGACAAAACCTTCAATTCATTAACATATTTTATCTTGAGCTTATTTAAAAGTATAACTACTTTACCGATTAAGTATTATTCGTATAAAGTATCTGATATTAAAGGATTGAATACAGAGGGATTATGGAACCTTTAGAAGCTCATGGAGAGTATCCAGAGACTGTTTATCGTGTGTTTGATGATATAAAGTACGCTAAAGCTTTTATCAATGGATCGCTTAGATTTAGTAGGCTGCAGAACTATAAGCATATTGAAGATGAACTAAATAGCAATATCATAATGTCTTTTAAATGTCATTCCCCTATCTTAGTCGCCGTCAAAAAAACATAATCCTTCCCCGTCAAGGTAACCCGAAACTTCTTTTGCTGAAGATATTTCTTGCAGTAGATCACATCCGAATACAGCATCCCCATCTCAGAAAAGGAGTAGTTAGGCACCT
>JBFEYG010000243.1:0-3274 GCA_041562275.1 Sulfurimonadaceae bacterium
GCTAAAGAGGTATAAATTATGGTCAAGATAGAAGCGGAGACCTTAGAAAGCGCCTATTCCCAGGCTGCTGAAAAATTGTCATGTTCTATTACGCAACTTAATATCGAAGTCATTCAAACACCTAAAAGCGGCTTTTTGGGGATGTTTAAAAAGCGAGCTATTATTGTGGCTACATCAAATGCCACCGACAAAAGGGCAAGCCTCGGGGAAGAGGTATCAGTAAAGCAACCTGACTCCGTTTTGACTAAGGACCAAGAAAAAGTCTCGCCAGAGGCTGAAAAACGCACTCCGACAACGTACAAAAAAGACAATAAAAAAGTAAAGCCAAAACAACAAAAGAAGGTGAAACAAGAGGTCACCTCACATAGCGGCCTTATCTTGCCAGAATCCTTCGTAACGGATCAAGAAGACGATTATGATGGGTCTGATATCTATGCAGACGAAGAAGATGAGATCTATGTAGGTGAAGAGACAGAGATCTGTGACAAGTCTCATGATGAGATACATGAACAGCTTGCTGGGAACTTCAGAACATCAAACCATTCTCACTCTATTGATAACTTTTTTGATGAGTGCTGCAAACCGAGTGATGTGGCATCAGAGATCAAAGAAAATATCGACAGACTCTTCAAGCATGCTTGTTTTGAGATCGACGAGATAAAAGTATGTGAACATGATGATAAGACGATCTTGGTCGAGTTTAGCGGGAAGGATGCTGCCCTTTTGATCGGTAAAGAAGGGTATCGCTATAAAGCACTCTCTTATATGCTGTACAATTGGATCAATGCCAAATATCAGTTGCAACTTCGTTTGGAGATCGCAGAGTTCTTAAAGAACCAAGAAGAGATGATTTGCAAATATCTTGAGGGTGTGAATGAGAACATCGATCGTGATGGTCGTGCACAAACAAAGATCCTAGATGGTGTTTTGGTGCAGATAGCACTTCGTGAACTGCGTGCTTCCTATCCGGATAAGTATGTGGCTATCCGATCAACCCGCGATGGGGCGAAGTTCATCATCGTCAACTCTTTTAACAACAGTAATACAAACAACTACTAAGATGAACGATACAATTGCAGCCGTTGCGACAGCGCATGGTATCGGTTCAATCTCCATCATCCGACTCAGCGGTGAGAATGCGCTAACAATCGCAAAGCAACTTTCGAGAAAAGATCAGTTTAAAGCAAGAAATGCGACCTTGACCCCCCTGTATAATTCGTCAGATGAACTGATCGATGAAGCGATCATCATCTATTTTAAAGGTCCTAACTCTTTCACGGCAGAAGATATTATCGAGTTTCAATGCCATGGGGGTAAGATCGTCGCTGAGCAGGTATTGCAGGCTGTCTTGGAAGAGGGAGCACGTTTAGCCGAACCGGGGGAGTTCTCTAAACGGGCTTTTCTAAATGGACGCATCGATCTGACTGAAGCCGAAGCCATAGCTCAGCTAATAGAAGCAAAAAGCGAGGACGCGGCAAAGATCCTAGCAAAACAGATGAAGGGTGAACTCAAGGGATATGTCGAAAGTGTGCGTGATGACCTTCTTAATATCTTAGCCTATTCAGAGGTCACCATCGATTATGCGGAAGAAGACCTCCCTCAAGACCTTATTGATCAGATATTGGAACGTCTTGAGAAACTGCGATTGCAACTTTCCGATACGCTCCAAGCCAGTCAAAGCCGTGCTGGGCTCATGCAGGGATTCAAAGTGGCTATTATCGGTAAACCAAATGTTGGTAAAAGCTCTTTGCTGAACGTACTTTTGAACTACAAGCGTGCAATTGTCTCCGATATAGCAGGGACAACGCGTGACACGATCGAGGAAGAGGTTAAGATAGGGACACATCTGATACGGATGGTTGATACAGCAGGTATACGAAATGCAAATGACGAGATCGAACGTATAGGGATAGAAAGAAGTATTGAAGCGATTGAACAGAGTGATATTGTTATTGCTTTGTTTGATAACTCACGTCCTTTTGATGAGGAAGATGAAACAATCGTCTCTTTGATAGAAGAGAATAAGGATAAAAAATCATTCATCACATTGGTAAATAAGACAGATCTTGATTCGAAGTTTGATAAAACTAAGATACAAAAATACGCACCGATTGAGCTCAGCTGTAAAGAGAATGCAAGAGAATTGATCGTCGAACTAGAGACAATCATGGACACAAAGAACGTATCTGATGAGATGATGTTGATCTCAACGCGTCAGATCAATGCTGTCAAAAAAGCTTTAAATGAGATAGAAGAGGCTAAACAACCACTGCAAGAGCAAGAGTTGGAGATCTTCTCTTTTCACATGAACATGGCGATTACAGAGGTCTCTTCCATCACGCGTCCGTATGAACACTCTGAAATGCTGGACAAGATGTTTGGAAACTTCTGTCTTGGAAAATAGGCCTTGAAGATCATAGCTATTGATTTGGGTCTTAAGCGAATAGGCTTGGCTTACTCTGCGGATAAAAACTTTGTCACCCCCTTGAATGCCATCGAACGTAAAAACAGGAATCAGGCTTCTGCTGCTGTCAAAGAAGCCATCGTCGAATGGGGCGCTGAGGCTGTTGTTATCGGGATACCGCTAGGCGGCAGCAGTGAAGATGAGATGCGTCGTCGTGTAGAACACTTTATGAACCTGGTGGATTTTGATGGACCTGTGTACTTTCAGGATGAATCCCATTCCTCGCTTGAGGCGGAAGAGTCTATGAAGGGCATGATGAAGCAGAAAAAAGATGGACGGATTGACTCGCTTGCAGCCAAGATCATCTTAGAGAGATGGATTGCATCAAATAAGGACCTTGTTTAGTTCTCTTTTGGTTTATATGTTTAAGTTTTTTGCATTATAATTAAAGAAAAAAGGATGAACATGAAGCGTAATATAGCCGTTTTCTTAATGGTGGTGGGTTTGAGTACTCTGCTATCAGCTGAAGGACTTACTTTGAAAAGTAAGGACCTAAAGGGTCAATTGTCTATGAGTGAAGTCTTTGACGGATTTGGATGTACGGGGAAGAATATCTCCCCTGAGTTGAGTTGGAGTAACGCACCTAAGGGTACAAAAAGCTTCGCCTTGACCGTGTATGACCCAGACGCTCCGACAGGAAGTGGATGGTGGCACTGGATCGTATTGAACATACCGAAGGAGACGACATCTTTGCAAGCAGGAGCAGGGGATAAGTCTAATGCCTATTTGCCAAAGGGCAGTCTTCACAATGTTAATGACTACGGGTTCGCAGGGTTTGGAGGGGCTTGTCCGCCTAAGGGAGACAAGGCA
>JBFEYG010000244.1:0-3259 GCA_041562275.1 Sulfurimonadaceae bacterium
AAAGTCTAATTTAGACCGTATCTCTTTTATAATCAGTCAGCTAAATGTGTTTTTTGAGAGAAACAGTTAGTCAAATCATTTTCATAAAGTATCTAAGGTACTTTATTATAACAAGGAGATATAGTGGAAAGTTTTGCAGACGTACAATATATATTGACAAGTTTTCTGATGCTGTTTGCGGGAGCATTGGTGATGTGGATGGCAGCAGGTTTTGCTATGTTGGAGGCGGGACTTACCCGTTCGAAAAACAACGTAGTCATCCTGATGAAGAACATCTTATTATATTCGATCGCATGTTTTATGTATTTTGTGATCGGTTATAACCTGATGTATGGCGGAGAGGGTGCCTTTATGGGTGATATCGCTTTTTCATTGAGCGGGATCACGTATGATGATCACTCTGTGATGGCGGATTTCTTTTTTCAGGTTGTCTTTGTCGCTACTGCTGCATCTGTTATCTCAGGTGTGGTGGCAGAGCGAATGAAGATCTGGCCTTTCTTGATCTTTGTTGTTTTCTTGACAGGCTTTATCTATCCTATACAGGGTCACTGGTCATGGGGCGGATCGTCTTTAGGCGGTTTCATGGACGGCTTCTCTGACTTCGCAGGTTCGACGATCGTACACTCTGTAGGCGGCTGGGCTGCTCTTGCCGGTGCATTGCTGTTGGGCGCGAGAAAAGGAAAGTACGATGCAAACGGAAAGATCAAACCGATCCCGGGCTCATCGCTTCCTTTAGCGACTTTGGGTACCTTTATCCTTTGGTTAGGCTGGTTCGGCTTTAACGGCGGTTCAGTATTGGCAATGGGGACAAAAGGTGATGTTGACTCTATAGCCCTTGTCTTTGCCGATACAAACATGGCTGCAGCCGTAGGTGCGATCACCGCAGCGGTCCTGACACAGCTAATGTATAAAAAAGTCGACTTGACTATGGTCCTTAATGGAGCGCTTGGCGGACTTGTAGCCGTAACAGCGGGTCCTGATCTTGGTATGTTCGCCGCAACGATCGACGGTCTTGTCGCAGCAGTATTGATCGTCATCGCAGTACCGATGTTCGACAAGCTTCGTATTGACGATCCGGTAGGTGCACTTTCTGTTCACCTTGTCAATGGTATCTGGGGGACGATCGCCGTTGCGATCTGGAATCCGGAAGTGACGTTTATGGCGCAGCTTAAAGGGATCATTGCTGTTGGTGCCTTTACTTTTGTGTGTTCACTGATCGTATGGTATATCCTGAAACTAACAATGGGAATCCGTGCAAGTGAAGAAGAAGAACAGATGGGTGAAGACCTGTATGAGACAGGGCTTGAAGCATACCCGGAATTTACACGAGCTTAAAGGAGAAAGGATGAAAAAAATTACTGCGATCGTCAAACCGTTTAAACTGGAAGAGGTCATCGAAGCGCTTTCTGAAAAAGGTATTGTCGGTATCACGATGAACGAGGTCCAAGGTGCCGGTCGTCAAAACGGTCATACTGAGCTGTACCGCGGTGCAGAATACGCTGTCGAGTTCAACCCCAAGATCCAATTGGAGATAGTTGTTCCAGATGAAGATGCGGAAACGATACTTGCTCTTATAAAAGAGTCAGCGTTTACGGGTAAAACGGGAGACGGAAAGATCTTTATCGAGTCCGTCAAACAGGCTGTGCGTATTCGTACGGGAGAAACGGGAGATGAGGCTCTCTGATCCTCACGGCGGCGTATCAGTACGCCGGCTGTTATTTTAGGATAATAATATACAAGTACTAGGTGTAGTATTTGTATATAGATATTTAAAAACCAGAGGAAAAGATGTCTTCAAAAGAGAATTTTATAAGCTTATTGCATAAAGCCGGTTATGAACATAAAAAATGGTTGAACAGTGTCAAGGTCTTGGTCTCAGGTATCAGCGGGGACAAGAACAGTATTCCTCTTAATGAGATGGATACACCATTTGGCCATTGGCTTTACCATGATGCGATGGTCTTCTCAACGCAGAGCAGCAAATCGGTGCTTGAAGAGATATCGAAACTGTACACGGAGTGTTATGAGTCGTATCTAAAGATCTACGGTGTTATGTTTACGGGCAAGAGCGAAGGATTTTTGGGGATGTTCTCAAGCAACAAGCTTTCGCATTCAGAAATGCTGCTTGCACAAAAATATTATGAAGAGCTTGTCATCATCTCCGATGCCCTGATCAAGCGCATGCGTACATTTGAGAATCAGATGTACGCCACCTCAAATGAAAAGTTCGATCATCTTTTTCCACAGACAGATGTCACTTCTGTTCAGAACGCGAAGGAAGAGACGGCTTCAGTACCGGGAAAAGTCCAGCGGTATTACCGCGGTTCTCTTATCGAAGAATAGACGTGTGACATTTTTGTCGTGCGGAGTATGAAAACCCCATCTTTGTCAGTGAAAAGTCGGGAATGGTATATGTAAATACTGTTGTAAACCTGGGCAGAGACCCGAAAAAGGATACACGATGAACAGTAACGATATGATCGAATGTAAAGACGAGTTGTTGAACCACTACCTTCACCATTTTGATGAGTGTGAAGATGATATTCCGCATTTTAACGAAGAGATGGGCTGTCTTGACCTGATGGCTGAGTGTGCCGAAGAGTTTATCTGGAACTAGTCCGGGTAAGCTACTGACCTGCATGGATAAAATAGCTCTATTGACGCAGTACTAAAAGAATAGGGTACGCTTCTCTTGTCATCTCCCACAGAGCCTCAACCAATGGAGAAAATAAATACAAATGACACTGCCAAATCCTTTAGGTCTGGAAGAAATAGGCAAAAAAGATATCTAACCACCATCTCTTAAAGTTAATAGCCAGCACGCTTGTCTAAGGTATCGGTGAACAGATTTTCAATATGGTTATTTTTTAATCAAAAATATGGTTAAAAGTATTTTTAAAAATGCCATAATCTTTCTGTGAAATGTAAGTGATTACTTTTCCATACTTATGTTTTGGGGCACTGTCTTGTCAGCACGGTAAGTCCCCTCTTCATTCTCCTTAATGCAACGCAATCTTCATTCAATTGCGTTGCACAATCATTTCCCTTCTCCAGTATTATTAAATTCAGGCCGACGTTCGATCTTCATGTTTATTTGCCATAATTTAAATTCATTGGATAATGATTAAAATTTAATCATTAAACTGTATATTCTTCTTTTTGGCTGATATATAATCTTCTACATAAAACATGACATGAGCCATGAGGTAGTAAGCCTTATAAAAAAATAGTTAACGAGGAACCGGTAGATCTTATCTGC
>JBFEYG010000245.1:0-3218 GCA_041562275.1 Sulfurimonadaceae bacterium
CCTGCGAATAGGACATGTTGTCACGCAGGTAGTCAAAACCGAACTCGTTGTTCGTACCGTAAGTGATGTCGGACATATACTGCTGACGCTTGATCGCCGGATCGTATTCCGTCTCCAGTACCACTCCCGTGCTGTAGCCCAGAAACTCATACAGCGCACTCATCTCGCCCGCATCACGCGAAGCAAGGTAGTCATTCACGGTGACGACATGCACGCCTTTACCGTTCATCGCATTAAGGACAACCGCCAGTGTTGCGACAAGGGTCTTACCCTCACCTGTCTTCATCTCGGCGATGCGACCTTCATGCAGGACCATCCCCCCGATAAGCTGCACGTCGAAATGGCGCATCCCAAGGGCACGCTTTCCGGCTTCTCTGGTGATAGCAAATGACTCTACAAGGACATCATCCAAGCTTCTTTCTTCACTCAGTACGGCTGCTTTGAGTTCGTTAAAGGCATCTTTGAGCTCATCATCGCTCAGTTTCTCATAGGTCGGCTCTAAAGCGTTGATCTTTTTTACACGTTTTGCATACTTTTTAAGTTCTCGGTCGTTCTTTGTCCCAAATACTTTTCCTAGCATCTGCTGAAGCATATATACCTACTTTATTGTCATTGATTTTTTATGTTCTAAACCCGCGTTCGCACTCAGGTCTGCAACATCTCTTTAGCCTAAAATCTCTCGTATAGAATCTATTTTTTTCTTTAGAGATTTTAAAATTTGCTGATTTTATCATCTTAAATCTATAAAACCGCTTTATCAAAAAAAATGTGGTTTTTTATCCCCAGAAGAGGAAGGGTTCAAGCTGACAAAAGCCCATTAACGGTATTCTTCCTCTTTTAAAGGAATACTATGAGATTTTTACTATTTTTACTCTTTTCGATCTCTGCACTGCTTGCCTTTGGCGAGAGTATCCAGAGTTTTGAAGCCGATTTTACCCAGAAGATAACGGATGAAGAGAACAAGGTACTCAGTTACAAAGGAAGCATGCGTTCAAAACGTCCTGACATGGTCCTTTGGTCGTATAAAGAGCCTATAAACAAGAAGATCTACGTCACAAAAAAACGTGCGGTCATCGTCGAGCCAGAACTCGAACAGGCCATCATCAAAAAACTTGAAGGCGAGATAGACTTCTTCGGCATCCTTGCTTCAGCCGAAATGGTTGATCAGATGCACTACAAAGCGACCTATAAAGGGATCCGCTTTGTTCTCACAGAGGAGAACGGTGTGATCATCTCCCTCGCCTACACCGATCAGCTGGAGAACAAGGTCGTCATCGAGTTTTCAAACCAAAGACAGAACCGTCCTATAGAAGACCGCGTCTTCACCCCCAAAGTCCCCGTAGACTACGACATCATCAAAGAGTAGGACCTCAGGCCTTGGCTTCCCCGCAGCTTGAGCAGAAGCACTCATGTATATTGGTCTCTTCCCCGCAGGAGGCACACTCTTCATGCAGGCTTACCCCGCAGAACGGACAGAATGGTTTCGTATAGTCGATCTTATACTCGCACTCGAAGCATTGTGACCATGAGACAAGCTTCTTATAGTTTTTACTCTTTTTGACCGCCATCTTCTGCTTGAGTGTACGCTTTTGTATCCAGTAGATCAATCCTCCAAAGAATAGCACCACCAGGAGAATGGCGACATAGTTCAAGAGTGAGAGAAGACCGATCTCGACCAAGAACTCGATCAGCCGTTTCAAAAGGGTCTTTGGTAGGACATGATAGATCAGTCCCAGCGTATACCAGACAAGAGGAAGTGCCAGGATCAAGGCGATATGTGCAGATATTATCTTCACTACAGGGTTATACTCCATCTGGGCAAGCTGTTTTTGCTTTGCACGGCGGTAGAAGTAGCCAAAAAAGATGAGCAGAGGAAGGACAAAGATCAGCATATGTGCGTAGGCCTTGAACGGCTGCCAGAAAGTATAGGACCTCTTCGCTTCCGTAAAACCTTTCCTGTTTGCATTGACAAAGGTAACATAATCGTCATAGCCTTCCAAAGTGCTTACCGGCGGAATAAATGCCAACTCCTCTTTGAGTCTTTTGTCATCGCGTATGATCTCATCATACTCATTTTTGGCATTAACGAGTTCACTGTTGTTAGGCATCTTGGCAATACTCTCAAACAGTCGGGTGTTGTATTGAGATGAGATCTCCTTTAAACGCCGGCTGTTTTGGCGCTGCTTGCTCTGTATCTCTTCTATCTGCTTGAGATTGGACTTGAAACTCTCCTGGAGGCTAAAACTTTCTATCTTGGCATCAAGCTCTTTGCAATACTCGCTCAGGTGCGGACGTAGATGTGCAGCACGGCTCTGTCCGTACTGGTAATGGCTGAAACCCGTATACTCACTCTGCACCTGTTTAAAATGTTTAGAACAGTCGCTTGGATAATAATAAGAGACAGAGGGGACCTTAGCCGTCTCCCCTTCGACACCGATCATCACATTGGTAAAGATGAAGATATCCAAGATGATAAGCAGAAGCACCGAGATACCCGAAAGCGGTTCGTCTTTGAAGTTCAAAAGGTCGCCTTTTATACTTTTTGTCTTTTCAAGCCATTTCCACATGATTCATCCTGATATTTAAAGTTTTATCTTTGAGAAATCATTATAACTTAAAACATAATCCTATGAAAGAAGCGGTTATTGGCATTGTAAAAAAGATGCTACAATAAATGCATCGTTAAATAGCAGTTAAATTAATATCGATAGGGGATAGACGATGTTCGATCATGATGACACGCTCTATGAACTTACACAAAAAAGCTCCTTACAAGACAAGCTTAAAGCCACTCACCGTTCGATCAACGAGACATTTTCCTTTATTGTCCGTATCGCCATAGCCATCTATGACCCTGAGACAAAGGTCTTAAAGACGTTTATGCACAGCAGTGGTGATGACAGTCCCCTGGATCACTATCAGTCTTTGCTTATGAATGCCCCTTCTTTAAAGAGCATCCTCGAAAAAGGAAAACCCCGTGTTGTCAATGATCTGTATGCATTCGATCAGGGAAGCAGATAAAATACCCAAAAGAAAAAACGGCAGGGTTATCAAGCAAGCTATACAATGCCCATGTACAATGAAGGTGTCTTTATAGGCTTTTTATTTTTCAACTCAGATCAAAAAGATGTCTTTAATGAAAGTGTATTGCGCCAGCTTGATATTTACGGACATATGATAGCGCTTATGCTCATCAACGAGTTTACTTCTGTACAAAC
>JBFEYG010000246.1:0-3204 GCA_041562275.1 Sulfurimonadaceae bacterium
TCGCTCCTACTATAGTGGCCATTATCGAAAACTATTAGATGCGAAGCTGACTTTTGACAGCGAAGACAGAAGTATTACTTGTCTGGGACCTTTGTTTTGTAACAACATCCGATCTAAGTCCCATGCTTACAGACATAAATACTCCCCGACTTGATACCGATCCTCACTAACAAGTCAATCTATCCATCTTAATCTTGTCCTAAAGAATATAATTCAATTTTACTTAGTAGCAAGTTTTAATAGCTAACTCGATAAAAATGCATTATGAAATTTTCAAACTTAAAATTGACAACCCCATATCTCGATCATAAGCCTGTCTTTTACCATAAGGTGGATCCCACACCCCTGCAGAGACCTTTTCTCATCTCTGCCTCACAGAGTGCTGCACAACTCTTGGGTGTAGATGAAGATTTGACGCTTGATCTTGAGCTCGTCAACATTGTCAATGGGACAACAAAACTGGAGGGTAGTGAGACCTTTGCCATGTGTTATGCCGGACATCAGTTTGGTGAGTTTGCAGGACGCCTGGGTGACGGAAGGGTCATAAACCTGGGCAAGGTCAATGGACAGAACCTTCAGCTCAAAGGTGCCGGACTTACGCTTTACTCCCGTCTTGGTGACGGCAGAGCAGTCCTTCGTTCATCCATTCGTGAATACCTTATGAGCGAGGCAATGCATGGTCTTGGCATTGAGACCTCCCGTGCTTTGGCAATTATCGGCAGTGACACGGATGTACGCAGAGAACAGTGGGAAAAGGGCGCGATCGTATTACGACTCTCACCTACCTGGGTCCGGTTTGGAACATTTGAGTACTTTAATGCTTCAGGAGAACATGACAAACTTCAAGAACTCGCTGATTATGTCATCGATGAGAGTTTTCCTTATCTTAAAGGCAGTAATGACATCTATGTAAAGATGTATGCCGAGATCGTCAAAAAGACAGCGACAACCATAGCCAAATGGCAAAGCGTCGGTTTCAACCATGGCGTGATGAACACCGACAATATGTGTATTGACGGCAGGACTATAGACTACGGCCCCTTTGCATTTTTAGATGACTATGACTCGAACTATGTCTGTAACCATACCGATAAACAGGGTCTGTATAGCTTTAGAGGCCAGGCGGGAAGTGCCCACTGGAATCTAGACCTGCTTGCCCGCGTACTCTCCCCTATCATAGAGTATGAGCTCAGCGAAGAGGTACTTGATGATCTTTTTTGGAGTACTTATGAAAATGTCTATTCGCAGATCATGGTTGAGAAGATGGGACTCTTTACACAACAGGATGAGGATAAAGAACTTTATCTTGGGATGCTTAGAGCCTTGGGAGATGCAAGCATAGATTACACGGAGTTCTTTAGAAGACTTTCGCGTTTTAAGACAGACAAGGCAGATATCTTAGACATAGCTGTAAACAGGAGACCTCTGGATACGTGGCTGGACAGATATAGCAAACGTCTTGAACAAGAAGTTCTGAGCGAAGCTGCGCGCCACGAAAAGATGCTGGCAGTAAATCCAAAGTATATACTTAAAAACCATATCCTCCAAGAGGCCATAGAAAAAGCCGGGGAACATAACTTTACGATGGTAAACGAACTGCTGAAAGTAGCTTTGGCCCCCTTTGATGAACACCCTGAATTAGAACATCTATGCAGACCGGTACCAATGGTGTCCAAGAATATCAAACTCAGCTGTTCATCGTAAAAAAAGCTCTTGCCTTAGATCCATTCTCAGCTGATGCTGAGGAGCATGAAAGTCACTTTAGTACTCTGTCAGCTTGGATACGATCTCGTTGATACTGTCTGAGAACAGCGTATACAAGAAAGGTTCTACATCTTTGGAAGCATAGGACGGTGCGATCCATTTTGATGATTTAGGTCTGAAGTTCAGTGTTGTGACCTTTTTGCCTCTTGTCAGCAGGACTTCTATATCCAAGGCTCCGATCAGATTTGCTTCAAAGGTCTTGTAGGTGTAATTGATCTCGATCTTTTTGATGTTCACATCCATGATCAAAGCCGCATCATCGGCATTTGAAACTGTCTCAAAGCCGGCAAGATCAAGAGCATAACGCAGTCCCTTTGTATATTTATCCGCAAAGTCTTCATCACTGAAGAAAGCATCTTCTTTTTTGTCATTTGCTAGGATAGACCCTATGTTTCGTTTATCTGTACGAAGATCATTTACGGACCGAAGATAGACAGTTTGCTTCTTTTTCGCATTTTCGCCAGAATATTCACCTTTATAGGCAGGGAGTTCGATGGCTTCATTCGTATAAGAACAGCCTCCGGCCAACAAGGCAGCGACCAGTAAATAGATAAAGCTTTTCATGTTAAAACACCTTTTTTATTTTTTAAAAGTGTACAGAATAAAAACTTAATACTGGGCTACTCTACATCAGCTCAGAGCCCTCTAACTGAGGGGACCTTCCTGAGTAATGTGTTATAATATCTATCCCTTTAAAACAGCTGTTTCAAGGTTTTAAATCCATCCTGACCTACAAAGATAGAGCTCTTCCTATCATCTATAGCTTATGAAAACAAAACATGGAAGGAAAAATGCTTATCATTGCAACATAGAGGGAGTCTTGTCCTGATTTATAAAATTTAGTTTTCTTTTAAAAGGAAGTGTGTGGCTGAACAAGAAGAAGAGATAATCATCATTGAAGAGGAAGAAGCGGCAGGTATTCATGTCGACTTCCAGGAGCGATATGATGAAGCACAACCGCAAGAGAGCTCTTCCAAGAAAAAGCTGATCTTTATCATCTCTCCTCTGGTCATCTTGTTGCTTATACTTATTCCCTTACTTTTTCTTGGTCCTGATGATACGCCTAGATATCAAAAAGAGATTCGGATCAATCATGAGCAAACAGAGCATGAGAACGTAAAAAAGCTCTCAAGTTCTGAACTTGAGCAGATGATCAAGCGTGCAAATATTCTGTATGAACAGGGGCAGAAAGATGATGCGCTAAAGCTGTATGAGAAGATCGCTACGTACAGCGAGTCTATCTCTTATTATAACCTTGGCGTAGTCGAGCTCAAAGACAAACAGTATGAAAAAGCAATTAAGAGCTTTGATCTTGCTATCAAGAACAATCAAAATATCTGCGTAAGTGCTATCAATTCCGCAGTCGCATCTTTGGAACTCGGGGACAGAGAATCCTTCAAACGCTATATCAATATGGCCCACTCCTATCTTCCGCAGGAA
>JBFEYG010000247.1:0-3093 GCA_041562275.1 Sulfurimonadaceae bacterium
GTTAAAACGGCAGTTCCTACTTTTATTACGACTCTTTGCATAGTGTTCCTTATTATTATTATTGACGTTTGTCTTGGATGTTTTTATAAGTGTTTGATTCGTGTCGGTCTTGACTTCCAAGTTTGCTGAATATTATTATAGCAAACCAAGCAAAGACAAACCCCGGAAGCAGCTCATACAGCTCAAAGATCCCGCCTTCAATCTGTTTCCAGATAATGACTGTAATACTTCCTGTGATCATACCGGCTATAGCGCCCAGTCTTGTTACAGTCGGATTATACAAGGAGAGGATGACAAGCGGACCAAAAGCTGCACCGAATCCTGCCCAGGCATAGGCGACAAGCTTGAGGACACTGGAGTCTTCTTCCATGGAAAGTGCAAGGGCGATCAATGCGATCAAGATAACGGTAACCCGGCCGACCCATACAAGCTCTGTATTGCTTGCATCTTTGCGTACAAGTGCATGATAGATATCACGTGTCAATACAGAGGATGAGACTAAGAGCTGAGAGTCGACAGTGCTCATAATAGCCGCAAGTATAGCGGCAAGTAGGAAACCGGCGATCCATGGATTAAAGACAAGTTGTGAAAGCGTGATAAAGATCTTTTCACTGTCTTGCAACTCGATCCCTGTACTCAGGACATAGGCATATCCGAAGAAACCTACACTCAATGATCCTATGATGGAGAGTATCATCCAGCTCATCCCGATCGCTTTTGCCTTAGGCATGGCACTTTCATCTTTAAGTGACATGAAACGCACAAGAATATGCGGCTGGCCAAAATAGCCAAGTCCCCAGGCCATCAAAGAGACGACACCGATGAATGAAGCACCATTGAATATATCAAGGTTACTCGGATTGGCCGCATGAATAAGTTCCAATCCCTTGTTAACACCGCCGATCTCATAGAGTACGACAAGCGGTGTGATGATCAAGGCCAAAAGCATCAAGATGCCTTGGACGAAATCGGTCCATGAAACAGCATTGTACCCGCCCAAAAAGGTGTATGAGACGATGACAAAGCTTCCTATCAAAAGCGCATTGATATATTCTAATCCGAAGGTCGCTTCAAACAGTTTTGCCCCGCCGACCAGCCCGGAAGAGGTATACAGCGTATAAAAAATCAGTATGACAACGGCCGTGACGACACGAAGCAGACTGCTTGTGTCATGGAAGCGGTTAGAAAAATAGTCAGGGATAGTGATCGCATTATTGAGGTGTTCTGTCGAGATACGCAGCGGTTTTGCGACATAATGCCAGTTCAAATAGGCTCCGGCAATCAGTCCGACCGCGATCCATGAGCCAACGATTCCTTCAGAATACATCATTCCGGGAAGTCCAAGAAGGAGCCAACCGCTCATATCGGATGCACCGGCACTTAATGCGGTCACTCCCGGTCCCAGACCTCTTCCTCCAAGAACATAGTCACTCAGGTCATCGGTCTTAAAGTAAAAGTAAATGCCAATGGCGACCATACCAAGGATATAAAGTGAAAATGATATCAAAGTAGGGGTTTGCATATAGTCCTCCAGTTAATTTTAACTAATTCTAACGAATGAGACTTAATCTGATATAATCCTCTTATTATGGGTTTAAACTAGAATACGTTATCGTGTTAAGAGATGTGATCACAGAAGTTTGTGATCTTACTTGTATATAAAAACAAAGAAATAGGTTAAAGGTTACCAATGAACATTTCACACGAAACTATTGAAGAAGTCAAGAATATTGCTTATACATGGCAAAAGAAAATTCAAGTATCTCGGAAGGGGAAAGAGCAGGATTTTCATGAGATGATGCTCAAAATGCTTGAGAACCCTGTTAATAAAATTTTTTTAATCGAATTGCTAGATCAGTCTTTCCGTTCGCACAACCCTGACCGTGTCGCTGATCAACTTGAACATATCTTTGCAAAATACAAGAGTACCAACTTTTTTTCTCAATTTGAACAGATTCTTATCTGGCTTTTTAGAGATGTTGGCGTCTATGTCAGCTCTATTTCTATCCCAATGTTTATCAAATACCTTAGAAATGATATCTCCAGTATCGTTATTCAAGGTGAAGACCCTGTTCTTTCCAAGCATATGAAAGAGAGAAAAAATGAAGGGACTCGTGTTAACATCAATGTGATCGGCGAGATCGTTTTAAGTCGTCAAGAAGCAGATGCAAGAGTTGCTAAGTATATTAAACTCTTGCAAAACCCTGATATCGACTACCTCTCCATTAAGATCTCAAACCTGTTTTCTCAGATAATCCCTCATGCGCATGATTATAATATTGAAAATATCGCATTTCAACTTGAAAAAGTGTACCGAGTCGCCATGCAAAACCCCTACACGGATGCACAAGGCAAAAAACATTCGAAGTTTGTAAACCTTGATATGGAAGAGTATAAAGACCTGGAACTTACTATTGATGTGTTTAAGGAGGTCTTAGACAAAGACGAATTTAAAAACCTCTATGCAGGTATTGTGATCCAAAACTATCTTCCTGACGCGATTATTTACCTTAAAGACTTGAGCGCTTGGGCTAAAAAACGTGTTGAAAAGGGCGGGGCTCCTATAAAGATCCGTATTGTCAAAGGTGCCAATCAGGAGATGGAACTCACGGAAGCTTCTTTGCGCGGATGGCCAAATGTGACCTATTCGTCAAAAGCCGAATCAGATGCTAACTTCAAGATCGCAATGGATTATCTGTTTGATCCTGAGGTCGCACAATATGTACACACGGGAGTGGCTTCACATAACCTTTTTGACCACGCGCTTGCTATGCTGCTTGCTAAAGAGAGAGGTGTCGAACAGTACGTAAGTGCCGAGATGCTTGAGGGTATGAGCGAAGCTGCGTACCAGGTCTTAAAAGAGCAGGGCTTGAATGTGATTTTATATGCACCAACGGCGACTAAAGAGACCTTTACCAATGCCATCGCTTACCTGGTAAGACGCTTTGACGAGAACACAGCCGATCAAAACTTTTTACGCCACAGTTTTGGGCTTGAAGTGGATACGCCTGCATGGGAGACACTTGTACAATCGTATGATGATGCTATAGCCCTTATACCAACAGTTGATCAAACGCCTTACAGAACCCAAGA
>JBFEYG010000248.1:0-3084 GCA_041562275.1 Sulfurimonadaceae bacterium
AGACCTTCCCTGATGTAATACAAAATAGTGGATTTTGGGACATTGGTCTGTGCAACTAGTTCGGATATCTTATATTCCACTTGCAGCCTTTTGTCATCGATATTTGATCTGTATAGGTTTAGTTATTAATCTTTACGTAAAGAATTATACCCTATAATTTAAAACGTTAAGTTATGGTTAACGTTTTTTCAATATTGGTAATGAGGGTGAAGAATGGGATGTTTTAATGATATCAATACATTGTCAAATGTATTCGAATTGGGGCTGCAATGAAAAATATTTTTAGACCTATCATCAGCTTCTTTGTCGGGATCTGGGATTTTATCTTCTTTTTTTTCGGATTTACCTATGAGAAGCAGGCGACGAAACTGGACCTGGACGGAATGGAACCTACGCTACGCGGTCCTTCAAACGAGAAGACGACACACCAGTTCTACAGAGCGAACAAGGTCAGCAATGAAAAAGGTGAGTCATGATCAAGTATATAATGATTCTTTTCATGTTCTTGGGTACACTCCAGGCGCAGGAGTACAAGGCTGTTTTTGATTGCAGTTCGGATGATGCACGTTTTATATTGGGCCGTATGAACCTGATCGAGAAGACGATACTGATGATCGAGCAGAAGGGTGACAAGACGAAGTTTTCACTTACTCTACACGGTGGTTGTGTCCCGATGGTCTCTAAAGAGTATACAGAGGTGATATACGATGAGGACCAGCCGTATATCCAAAAAGCCCAAGAGACGATCACGCGCCTTTCAAGTCGAAAAGACTTTGAGATCGTTGTCTGTGCCATGTCTTTGGAAAACAATGGACTTGAGCAGAAAGATGTCCTGCCGTTTGTGCGTATATCGCCAAACAGCTTTATCGATACTATAGGCTATCAAAACGATGGCTATGCTCTTATGACATTCAAATAACCCAGTCTTTTAGACCATCAGCAGGTGTATGGAAAGGAGATGTGATGTTACCTATGAGAAGCAGGCCACCAAGCTGGATTTGGATGAAATGGAGCCTACGCTACGCGGTCCTGAAAACGAGAAGACGACACATCAGTACTACCGAGCGAACAAAGTCGGTACAGAGAGTTGAGAACTTAGATGTCTGTGGGTAACTGGCTGATCGGAACAGGTATTGTGCTGATCAGCCTTGGTGTCCTGTATAAGTTTGGTCTGTTGAACTGGTTTGGAAACCTACCGGGCGATATCAGATACGAAGGTGGACGTACTCGCATCTATTTTCCTATCGTGACGATAATCGTCATCTCCATCGTCCTCACGCTTCTTTTGAACTTTTTTAAGAAGTAGTCCTTCCGGACTATTGGCTACATAAGAGCTCTAAGATTTTTTATATTTACTTTGCAGTAGAATGGATGTAGACCACTAGAGTGGAGGTGTTAGATGACAACATTTGTCTTCTGGTTTTTGCATATCATCTATGCGGCCGTCCTGACCTATCTGACCTTGGGGTTCATCATTTCGTTTGAGGTCATTGCGGCGATGAGCGGTGGAAAACTCGCTGTAAGATGGATAAAAAAACATTTTACTTATGATGAACTGTATTGGAGTGTGATACTTTTTTATCCGATGTTGAGGCTAGCATACTTCTTTTTGGAATACATCCCTTCTTTTTTTACACATGAGATACGCTGTGAGTTCAACCTGGATTCTCTTTTTGAAGAGCTGTTTAGTCATTAGTATGATGAATATGCTATAATAATTGCCACTATGAAATAGTAAGGAGTACTTATCGAAACTGTAAAAGATATCGAGATAGCATGGCCGAGCAGTGATGCTGTCCGTTTGGCAAATGCGATTTTTCATACCTATAAGCTTGATGAGTATAAAGAACTCGAACGGGAGATTCCTATTTCGCGTATATGTACACTTTTTGGCAGGGAGTACAATAAAGATTCCGTAGCCTATATAGCGGGTCTTATCAATGAGATTTTGGATGAACCTGTGGCCGTTATCAACAAAGAGCTCGATCACAAACTGATCAAATGGCAGACGTATGACTTCTTCACACTTCTACAGCCTCTTGAGATGAGCGGAGATGTCATACGACTCAAGATCAATCCGCAGTACCTTCGCATCACTGAAGTCTTTGTAGCCAATCCTTACCTCGAATTTTAATCTTAAACTTTTTATTGGATCAACATGGCAAAATATATTATTTTAGATACAGAGACAACAGGTACGGATGAACAAGACCGTATCATCCAGCTCGGGTACTTCGTACTGGGGAAACCGAGTGAAAGTGTAGAGGTGCACAACGCGTTCTGCTCAACCGATGTCGAGATCAAACTTGGGGCAATGGAGACACACCATATCACACCCGATATGATCGAAGGCAAGCCTGCCTGTACAGATATGCAGGCATATAAACGTCTCGTAGAACTCAATTCTGACGATAACTATCTTATCATTCATAATGCTCCGTTTGATTTGGGAATGCTTGAGAAAGAGGGTTTTAGAAATCAGATGCAGCTCATCGATACCTTGCGCTGTGCAAAACATCTCTATTGCGATGAGGAGTTTCACAGGCTCCAATATCTTCGTTATTCACTGGGGCTTTATAAACTTGAAAAAGAAGAGGCCCAACGACTCGGTGTTGAGATCAAGGCACACGATGCCATCGGGGACGTTCTGATACTAAAACTATTTATGAGTGCCTTGACCAAGAAGGTCAAGGAGATGCATCCTAATGAAAACCCGATGCACAAACTCGTAGAGCTGACCAAACAGCCGGTTTATCTCAACAGACCTCTTCGTTTTGGCAAGAACAAAGGTAAGACAATAGAAGACCTTGTCATCAGCGATAAAGGCTACATCGACTGGATGCGAAAGAACATGGATCTTGATGAGGATATGCAGTACACGATCAAGCGGGCACTCGGCGAAGTCTAGTCCCTTTGACAAAGATGCAGTCGTGCATTACTGCTAAAGAGCAGCCTTGCAAACAGCGTCACCTGCTATGGCACGTCTTTTTTTATTGCTCTTATTGATCTCAAAAAGTTCAACATTATAGATACTGTCTTTATAACTGGCGATAAACTCGTAGGTGTACCCTTTACGCGCTTTGA
>JBFEYG010000249.1:0-2998 GCA_041562275.1 Sulfurimonadaceae bacterium
CTTTTGATTTTGATCCGGACGAACGCGGCCATTTTGGAAAGTTCGGAGGACGCTTTGTCCCTGAGACACTGATGCCCGCGCTTATCGAGCTGAATGAGTTCTATGCATCCCTGCGTTTCGATAAGGCGTTCTGGTCTGAGGTCAATGCCTATTTCAAAGACTATGTCGGACGTCCTTCGCCTTTGTACAAGGCACAGAACCTCTCTGATGAGCTCGGTGCAGATATCTATCTTAAACGTGAAGACCTCAACCATACCGGTGCGCACAAGATCAACAACACCATCGTACAGGGACTGCTTGCCAAACGCATGGGCAAGACCAAGGTCATCGCAGAGACGGGAGCCGGACAGCATGGTGTTGCCACAGCCACAGTCGCTGCATTGATGGGGCTGGAGTGTGAGATCTTCATGGGAGAGAAGGATGTCGAGCGTCAGCAGCTCAACGTCTTTCGCATGAAGCTTCTGGGTGCCAAAGTCCATGCCGTCACCTCGGGAAGCCGTACCCTCAAAGACGCGATGAACGATGCCATTCGCCATTGGGTTACACACGCCCGTGACACCTTCTATATCATCGGGACTGCAGCAGGTCCTCATCCCTACCCTCTGATGGTCAGAGACTTCCAGGCTATCATCTCTTACGAGGCAAAAGAACAGATCTTAGAGAAAGAAGGTGTGCTTCCGGATTACGTCATCGCCTGTATCGGCGGCGGAAGCAATGCACTTGGTATGTTCGCCCACTTCATCAATGAAGAATCCACCCAATGTGTCGGAATAGAAGCCGGAGGGCATGGACTTCAAAGCGGAAAGCACGGAGCCAGTCTTGCACTTGGAAAACCGGGCATACTGCACGGACAGATGAGCTATCTTCTCCAAAGCGAAGACGGCCAGATCAACGAAGCCCATTCCATCTCTGCCGGTCTTGACTATCCGGGGATAGGTCCCGAACACTCTTATCTGATGGAAAAGGGTAAAGTCGTCTACGACAGCGTCACGGATGATGAGGCGATGGATGCCTTTGTATGGCTGAGCCGTGCGGAGGGGATCGTCCCTGCCTTTGAGAGTGCCCATGCTATTGCCTATCTGAAAAAGATACCCAAAGAGAGTATTAAGGGCAAAAAGATCATCATCTCTCTATCAGGCAGAGGCGACAAAGATATGATACAGGCAATGGAGCTGTTAAAGTTATGAAAACACCAGACAACAGGCAGACCATACTTCTGACCGGGGCAACCGGCTATATTGGACGCCGCCTGAAGCACAAACTGCTTGAAAACAGCAATATACATCTTAAGCTGCTTGTCCGCCATGCCCACTCCGTTGCCGACAGCGTACGTGAAAACGCCGAGGTCTATGAAGGCAGTACTTTTGATCAGGATCTGCTTGAAAAGGCCTTGCAGGATGTCGAAGTCGCCTACTACCTTATTCACTCTCTCGGGAGTGATGATTATGCCGAGCTGGACCGTAAAAGTGCACAAAACTTTCGTGAAGCTGCCATCAAAGCGGGTGTCAAAAAGATCATCTACCTTGGCGGCCTGGGTGTTGTCAACGAGGATACCAGCGAACACCTTCTCAGCCGTATTGAGACCGGAGAGATCCTTTCTGCAAAGCCTGACGATATCGATGTCATCTGGTTTCGTGCCGGTGTTATCATCGGCTCCGGGAGTGCAAGTTTTGAGATCATACGCAATCTCATCCAGAAACTGCCCGTCATGATCACACCCAAATGGGTGCGTACCAAAGCGCAGCCTATCGGAGTTGAAGATGTTATCAGTTACCTTGAGCATGCCAAGGAGAACACGCTCAACGGAAGCCATATCGTCGATATAGGCTCAGAAGAGCTCTGCTATCAGGAGATGATGGTCGAGTGTGCCAAGGTAATGGGTCTAAGACGTCTTATCATCCCTGTCCCCTTTCTCTCTGTAGGTCTTTCGTCCTACTGGCTCAACATCTTTACACCCGTTCCCTTCAGTGTTGCTTCTTCGCTCATTAAAGGCGTTCGCTGTGAAGTCGTCGTTCAAAATGACAACGCCAAAAAGCTTTTTAGTGACATCCATCCTGCCTCCTTTAGGCAAAGCATTGCAAATGCACTGCTTGAAGCCGAGGAAAATCAGGTCATCAGCCGCTGGAGTGACCGCGGAAACGATGTCTGGGAGACCGATCACAAAGACTCTATTGCCAAAGCCGTCTTTATCGACAGGCAGATACTTCCCTTGGGCGAGCTCAGTGAACATGATGTGCACCAAAGTTATCTTGGTATCGGAGGTGAAAACGGCTGGTTTGCTTACGACTGGCTCTGGGAGATCAGAGGTTTGTTAGACAAGCTCTCTGGCGGGGCCGGCCTAAATCGAGGCAGACGATCACAGCACGAACTGCGTATAGGTGACAGCCTTGATTTTTGGAAGGTGGTCGATATCCAGCACGATGAACGTCTGCTTCTGTTTGCGCAGATGCGTCTGCCGGGAAAAGCATGGCTGGAGTTCAAACTCCATGACGGCAAACTGATACAAAGTGCCTATTTCCTGCCCAAGGGGGTTATCGGAAGACTCTACTGGTATACACTTGTTCCACTTCATTATCTTGTCTTTAGGGACATGATCCGATCTGTTTTAAAAAAAGCGCTAAGCATACAGAAGAAGAGACTTTCATGAATTTGGATATGCCCTGACAGGCATATCCATCAATCGACAAATTATCCCTACTAACATTCTACAAACTGCTGTAAACTGTGTAAATATTAGGAGGAAAAAGATGAATCATTTTCTTGAAGAACTTAATTTGGAATTATTGATCATCCCCTTTGCCCTTGCGGCACTTCTGCTTGTTCAAGTCTGGAGCTAGGGACATATCATGAGTAAACGTATCTGGATCGTCGGCGGCAGCAGCGGTATAGGACTGGAACTGGTCAAACTCTGGCTTCTAAACGGAGACAGGCTCATCATATCAGCACGTCATGCCTGCAGTAATGAGATGCTTCTGGCTCTGCAAGAGATATATCCGGA
>JBFEYG010000250.1:0-2936 GCA_041562275.1 Sulfurimonadaceae bacterium
AACAGAAACTTCAAGAGAAAAGCGAGATCTTGCTAACGCAGGTGATGATCGATCTGGGGATATTGAAAGGCTCTATGGACGAATTGATGGAGAAAAAGGTACACAAAAAATATTATCCGCACGGTATTGGCCACTGGATGGGTCTGGATGTGCATGATACCTGTCCTTACAAGTATGAGAACGGGAATGAGGTCGTGTTTGAAGAAGGGATGGTCTTGACGATCGAGCCGGCTATTTATCTTCCTGCAGACGATATGGATATTCCTGAAGCCTACAGAGGTATCGGGATCCGTACCGAAGATGATATCCTGGTCACAGCTAAGGGGCACGAGAATCTCTCCAGCGATATTGCCAAGACCGTTGAAGAGATCGAAGCAATGTGTGCGAGAGACTACAGAGAGTTCTTGTAAGAGGGAGTATATCAGCCCCTATTTTTGACGAATATATTTGTGCCTGAACGGGCATTTTTAAAGGAATACGAATGATCAATAAAAGCTTTATTACAAATCTTCTCTCACTTATCCTGGCAACAGCCGGATATTTTTTGCCGGAGCCCTTTCATAGCCCTGTCATCTACGCCGGACTCTTTGCACTTTCGGGGGCATTGACCAATGCGATAGCTGTACATATGCTCTTTGAAAAAGTGCCTTTCCTCTACGGTTCGGGTGTCATAACACAGAACTTTGAATCGTTTAAAAGAAGCATTAAAGAGCTGATGATGAGAGAGTTCTTTACAGCGGAGAACATGCAGCGTTTCTTAGAACAGGAAGAGAAAAAACTGGATCTTGAGCCGATCATAGAGAAGACAGATTTCGCACCGGCTTATGATGCATTGGCCAAGACAGTAATGGAGTCTCCATTTGGCGGGATGCTTGGTATGTTCGGCGGCGAAAAGGCGATAGAAGGTCTTCGAGCACCTTTTGAGTCGAAGATGAAGCTGGCAGTCAAAGAGATCGCAAAGAGCGAAGATTTTCAGAAAAATGTAAATGAGACACTTTCAAGTTCAAGTCTGAGTACGGACCTCAATACGAAGATCGAGTCTGCAATAGACGCAAGAATGGATGAATTGGATGCCGACATGGTCAAAGAGATGGTTCAGCGTATCATCAGTGAGCATCTCGGATGGCTAGTCGTCTGGGGCGGTGTGTTTGGTGGAGCCATTGGACTGGCTTCTGCACTTGTACTTAAAGGTCTCTAGCCGTTAAGTGGAACTATCGTTGGGCAAGTCTGTGCTTGCGCTAGAGATATAAAACTTAGGCTTCTATCACATATCTTAAGATATCGGCTACCTGCTGAGTTGTCGTAGCCCAGGCCATCGCTTGTGCATCTACCTCTTTTAAGGGGTGGATGATGTTCTCATCATGCAGCGTGATGTAAGGTATATCTAAAGCAGCACATTGGCCGGCGTCAAAAGCAGCATTCCATTGTTTGTACTCTTGTCCAAAACGGATCACGGCGATATCACTGCTTTTCAGCATTGTCTTGGTACGCAGTGCATTTACCTTTGCTGATTTGTGGTCACGCCAGAACGGTTTCTCTTCAACGCCCAGGTGATCGCCCGCAGCATCACTTGCTTCATGGTTGGTCACAGCTGAGAGATAGTTGATATCCAAGCCTGCCTTTTGTGTCTCAGCCATAATCTCATCTCGCCAAGCAGTATGGATCTCTCCTGAAAGATAAATGGTAAGTGCCATAATGATTCCTTTTAGGTGTGGTTTGAATAGTAGGAGATAAGGTTTAAGCTTAGATCATCTCCTGTGATATTCTTTGCGGCTTTGATCTTCACTGTTTTATCCAATGGCTAGTTTATGACCTTGATACTGACATCGCCTATTGTGATATTCTCTCCGGCTGTGATCTTGGCCCGTTTTCGTGTCTCGATCTCTCCGTTCCTGTATACATGGTTCTCTTCAATGATCTGTTTGGCTTCAGCACCGCTGTCTACCAGGTCTGCCGCTTTTATCAGCTTGTAAAGCTCTATGTATTCACCTGTGATCTTAAATTCCATGATAGGCTCGTTTCTTTTTTTAATGCAATAGTAACAAAGAGGTGTTAAAATACTTGTTAATCTAAATACAATAAAGGTTCACAGATGAAAAAATGGTCCTTGTCTTTTCGTATATGGCATTGGTTGCACGCATTTGTTGTTCTAGGTCTTTTGGGAACAGTCTTTTTGCGAAAGACTTTTTTATCCTGGCGTGCGAACAGCGAGATTCTTGCTGCAAAACTCTCCGGTATGGATATCGATGTGAGTTCTGAACAGGCAAAACTCTTGGCAAAAGCCATACGCGCTCCTATGTGGGAATGGCATATCCTTTTAGGGTATGCTTTGGCTGTTTTGATCCTTGCACGGGCCGCACTCTTTTTCACGCAAAGCGGAAGAGCCAATATTATAGATATCAGCTCAGCTTCACTGCATAAGAAAATGGTCAAGATTGGTTATATAGGTATATACGGGATTCTTTCTATTATGGCTGTAAGCGGATTGCTGATGAGCTTTTCAGAAGAGATAGGTCTTGTAGAGGCGACTGTTCATACGATCAAGGAGTTCCATGAACTGATCTTTAATGCGGTGTGGATATTTGTTCTATTGCATATTGTCGGTGTAGTCATTGCAGACAACACGAATGAAAAGGGGATAATCTCCGATATGATCAATGGCGGTAAAAAAGTAAATACAGGAGACAAATAGGCAGGATGTATGAAAGTTGGGTCGCGAACCCATCTTTCAAGGTGTCTTTTACCACGTATCTCTTGGAGGACGTGCCGGACGAGGACGTGCTTCATTCACACGCAGAGTTCTTCCATCAAAGTCTTTGCCTTCTAAGCCAGAAATCGCTTCATCTGCACAAGGGCCATCGGCCATCTCTACAAATCCGAATCCACGAAATCTGCCTGTTTCCCTGTCGTTGACAAACTTTACTGAATTCACTGTA
>JBFEYG010000251.1:0-2895 GCA_041562275.1 Sulfurimonadaceae bacterium
AACCTGGGAAGAGACCCGAAAAAGGATATACGATGAACAGTAACGATATGATCGAATGTAAAGACGAATTGTTGAACCACTACCTTCACCATTTTGATGAGTGTGAAGATGATATTCCGCATTTTAACGAAGAGATGGGCTGTCTTGACCTGATGGCAGAGTGTGCCGAAGAGTTTATCTGGAACTAGTAAAGACCTTTTTGGAAAGCTTTAAAAAAAGTATCACCGAAAGGCCCGATGCGCCAAAGATCATTGCCATGACTATCATCTGATAACGTGCTGCGATCAAAGGCGACACACCTGAGAGTATCTGTCCTGTCATCATCCCCGGCAGAGACACCAATCCCACAGCAAAAAGCGAATTTGTTATAGGAATAAGCGAGGCAAAGAGCGCATCGTTAAAAGCCTTTTCATAGCTCTGTTTCATCTCCAGCTCTTTATGCAGCCGCTCGGCGCTTAAGGAGATGGCGGTCATCGCATTGGCGAAGATCATACCTGCGAGAGGGATGATATGGTCCGGAGCAAACCACGGATCTACATCCAGGACGACCTGTGTGATGATGATCAGTGTGAAGCCACCTCCTGCAGAGATAGAGATCAGCGCATGGAAGAAGAGCCTTCTTTGAAGGTGCGGGACTGTCCTCAGCGCGATCCATCCCGCCGCGATAAGCATGATGCTAAGAACACCGAACACGACCGGACTCTCTTCTGTCTTGAAGATATAGACCAGTACATATCCGATCATGATCAGCTGCAGTATCATCCTGGCCATGGCGTAAAGGGTCGTCTTGTACTCGATATTGTGATAGACGAAGTAGATGATGACGATCAGTGCGGGGATAAAAGAGAGAAGAAGTGATAGATAGTTTATCTGCTGCATGTCTTTCCTTGGATAGGTCCTGATTTAGTATAAAAATTGCATGGTTTATGACAAAGGATAAAATATGGAAATATTTTTTTATTGTCAAGCCTGCTCCCAAAAGATAACTTCTGACCAGCTGGCGCTATTAAACGAGGGAAAATGCCCCCATTGTAACTCTTTGGAAGGTTTTTCAACGGCTTCAAAAGAAGATAACGATCTCTTTGAGAGACTTACGATCATCAATGATACCGAGCTTTTAGAGAAGATGCAATAAAATAGCCGCCTTCGGGCGGGCTATTGTATTAGCATCTTCTTGTACTTGCTCAGTTCTTGAAAAAAACAGCCGTTTTTGAAAAAATAGGTGTTGTGGGCAAAACGCATGTACTCTTTTTTTCGCGCCTGCATAAAACGGATATCTTTCATATCGACTTCATAAAACTTGTCACAATGCTCACAAAAAAGCCTCGTCGTCATCTTCGCTCCTTGATCAGGTCTGTCAGGACACTATGCATATTCTGTTCATCCATGGCGCTATTTCAATCCAAATAGGGTGAGCGAATGCAGGGTGGCCCTGGCGATAATACTCTCTTCGGGTCTGAAAAGAGAGGAAGAGATGACTTTGACACTCTCAAATATCTCTTCAAAACCGTGCTGCGGATAGGCGCTTTGCAGGACGATCCTGTCCATCGAGATATTCGCCAGGACTGCCATGTCAAAGGCATTGACATTACAGGGGCCTATGGCGATGAAAAAACCGGGTATCTGTTCATAAAGTTCCTGCGCATTCAAGATGATACCTTTGTATCCTCCGTCGATCAGGCGTGAGATCAGCTCTGGACTCAGGCTCTCTGCATCCACATACAAAGGCTTCTCTATCGCCCCTTCAAGCAGGGCGGGATCATCAAGATAATAGGCAAGGCACCTCTCATCGCACAAAGAACGCAGGCTGAGTGGGGCAGAGTAAAAGAGTCCGTGCATCTTTGCCGCAGTTGTCTTTGTCTGCTCCATCGTCTCGCTGTCGCGCGGATGGACGACAAATATCTCGACCATGGTATCTTCTTTGATCTCATCGATCTCATCGATGAGGGCATCATCTATCGCTTTGACATAGACATCTACGGTCATGATATGGCCTTTTTCAGTTCTTTGTAGATAGTAGGCGTTGCAGCCAGATCGAAGGCCGTGAAATCATCGGGATTTTTGATTCTTGCATCGGCTCCTGCGTCAAGAAGTATCTTGACCATCTTCTCTTTTCCGCTTGAAGCGGTATACATCAAGGGCGTTACCCCGTTGACATTGGCATTGTCGATATCGCATCCGGATGCTATGAGCAGGGAGACAAGTTCGGAGTTCTCGCTGAAACAGGAGAGCCACAGGGCCTGGTTTCCGTCGTCGTTTGTCAGTTTTACATCGGCACCCAGCGCCAACAATGCTTTGGCGATGACAAGATTGCCTTCGATGGCGGCACGCATCAGTGCCGTGTTTCCGTGTTCGCCTTTCATGTCGACCGTGTTTCCGTTATAGTCGTAATGTTCTAGCCACTCTTGCAGATCTGTAATCATTGTTTTTATCCTTATTCTTCATGAACACAATATGCAATTGGGATTCTATAAGGAATATAATGGAAAATATACATCTGGATATAAAAGATATGGATGAGAAACATGATGCGTTTGTTGATCTGCTAAAAAAGATACAGGTCGCACCCAAAGAAGAGTTTATTCTGCTTTTTAAACAGATGATAGTGCATACCAAAGAGCATTTTGCCTTTGAAGAAACGCTGATGCGTGAGAAAGCGTATTACGGATTGCAGGAACATCTGGATGAACACGAAAACCTCTTGGATGAGATGGAGTACTTTTTTCAAAAGGCGGTAAAGATGCCGCCTTTTGGCTACAGTTATATCAATGAGTACGCCTATGACAAGTTTAAACGCCACATCATCAATATCGACTCGCAGCTTGCGATGTTCCTAAAAGAGCATTAACCCTTATCCGTCATACTACCAGGAACAGACACGGTTTCGTCCAAGTT
>JBFEYG010000252.1:0-2888 GCA_041562275.1 Sulfurimonadaceae bacterium
AGAGTTCTTCCATCAAAGTCTTTGCCTTCTAAGCCAGAAATCGCTTCATCTGCACAAGGGCCATCGGCCATCTCTACAAATCCGAATCCACGAAATCTGCCTGTTTCCCTGTCGTTGACAAACTTTACTGAATTCACTGTACCAAACTGTGCAAATAAGTCTTGCAAGTCCTCTTCTGTTTTACTATACGGGATATTCCCTACATAGATCTGTTTCACATTGCACTCCGTTGATTTCAAAAAGATATTATTAAAAAACTGTAAAAAACAGTAATTAATAATAAGGCAGTTATACTAATATAATTATTCTTAATATTAACTGTACTTGATTTCAAAGGTTTGTGACTTTGCAAAATGTTTTTATACCAGTTGGTTAGAGAACTCTACAAGAGGGTAGACTTGAGCGTTTAGGTCCTTAATCGCTTTCGCCAGTTTTCTGAAGAAACATTTACTTTGCAAACCACTTGGTTTGTATTAGAAATAAACTTTTTAGTTTGTAAAACGGCTTCCGCTTGTTTTCGGTACAATTATGTAATTAGCGTGGTAAAGGTGTTTCGTGAAAACCAACAGTCTGTATATTTCTTCGGTGGAACCGCATGCGGGAAGTCTGATCATCAGTATGGGGATGATGGAGGTCTTAAAAGCACGATTTGAGAAGGTCGCTTTTTTTCGTCCTTTTATACAGAGAAAAGAGAAGCAGGACAGTGATATCGTGTTTATGCTTGAATACTTTGATCTGGATATGCCTTATGAACTCAGCTACGGTTTTTTTGTTGATGAAGTAGAATCCTTTTTATCACAAAATAGAGAAAAAGAACTGTTGAGCAGGCTTCTTGAGAAGTTCAAGCGTCTGCAAAACGAGTATGATTTCATCGTGTGTGAAGGCCTCAACCGAGAGAGCTTTAACGCGGCCATAGGTTCCGATCTTAATATAGAAGTCAGTAAGAACTTTGGAACACCCTTCATCAGTGTCCTTAATGCAAAAAACAAGAGCTTACAAACAGTGATCGACGAGACACATATCCAAGAAGAGGCACTTAAAGAAAAGGGGTCAAGACATTTTGCAAGCTTCATCAATAGAGTTGACGAGGAGCTTGGCATAACATTGAAAGATCACTTTTCTTCCCAAGACGCCGTTTTTGTTTTACCGGAAGTAGAAGAACTCGATAAGCCTACCGTAGCGGAGATATTGGAGGTATTTGAATGTGAAAAAGTGCTGGGCGATGAAGAGAGTCTAAACCGTACGGTACAGCGATCAAAGATTGCAGCGATGAACCTGGAAAACTTTCTTCCCCGCATGCAAGAGGGGGATTTTATCCTTGTTCCCGGAGACAGAGCGGAGATCATTGTCGGAGCTTTGGCTGCGTATCATTCCAAAAAGCATCCGCATATTTCAGGGATAATGCTTACCGGCGGGATAATGCCTTCAAAAGAGATACTGACATTGTTTGAAGGGACGCATGAAAGTTCAAGCGTCCCTGTACTGCGTTCTGATAAAAGTACCTTTGAAGCGGCAGTGGAGGTGGATGGTATCCATTCTAAGATACGCCCTTTTAGTGATCGTAAGATCGCCTTGGCTCTGGGTGTTTTTAATGCCAATGTCGATATTGGAGTCATAGAGAAGAAGTTTTTCAGCTATGAGTCAAAAGTGATGACTCCATTGATGTTTGAATACAGTCTGTTTGAAAATGCAAGAAAGCAGAAAAAGCGGATCATCCTGCCTGAAAGCCTTGATGAAAGGATACTTCGTGCGGCAGAGATACTCTTGCGCAGAGATGTCGTGGATATCATCCTGCTTGGCAAGAAGGAAGATATCCTGCAGAAGGCTAATGCCAAGGACCTTGATATCTCCAAGGCACAGATTATTGAGCCCTGCAAGTCTGAACTTTTAGAACAGTTCTCGCAAGCATTTTATGAGCAGAGAAAAAACAAGGGCCTGAGTCTTATTGCGGCACGGGATGCGATGATGCACTCGACCTATTTTGCGACGATGATGGTGCAGACGGGCTATGCTGACGGCATGGTCTCGGGAGCGGTTCATACCACGCAGGACACGATCCGTCCTGCCTTGCAGATCATCAAGACAAAAGAGGGGATGAACCTGGTCTCAAGTCTTTTCTTCATGTGTATGGATACCAGGGTACTGGTCTATGCAGACTGTGCGGTAAACCAGGACCCAAGTGCCGAGGATCTGGCCGAGATCGCCATTGCTTCGGCAGACACGGCAATGGCTTTCTCTATAGAGCCCAAGATCGCGATGCTCTCTTACTCCACGGGAGATTCGGGCCAGGGAGAGGATGTGCAAAAGGTCAAAGCAGCGACCATGATCGTCAAGCAGAGAAGACCGGATCTGCTGATCGAAGGTCCTATCCAATACGATGCGGCGATTGACCCCCTTGTCGCGGCGAACAAACTTCCTCACAGCAAGGTAGCAGGCGAGGCAACAGTCTTTATCTTCCCTGATCTTAACACGGGAAACAACACCTACAAAGCCGTGCAGCGGTCATCGGGAGCTGTGGCCATCGGTCCTGTATTGCAGGGACTTAAAAAACCGGTGAATGATCTTAGCCGGGGCTGTTTGGTCTCAGATATTGTCAATACCGTTGCGATCACGGCAATTCAGGCACGTTCAAGCCAATGAGAATCTTAGTCATCAACTCCGGAAGCTCATCACTGAAGTTCAAGCTTTTTTGGATGCAGGACAACAGTCTCCTCTGTTCGGGTCTGATCGAGAAGATAGGTGAGGGTGAATCTTATGTCACTCTGACGTTAAAAGAGCATACCCGGTATAAAACGCTTCATATCAAAGATCATGAAGAAGCCTTGAATGTCCTTTTTGATCTGCTTTTTGATTCAGGTGTCATCGTCACTCTGGATGAACTCGGTGGA
>JBFEYG010000253.1:0-2872 GCA_041562275.1 Sulfurimonadaceae bacterium
ATCGTAGAGATACAGCTTCACTCGGTCGATCAGATGACCTACGGTGAATTCCTTATGTCTTTGCCAAATCCGACCTCGTTCAACGTCTTCTCGATGAAACCGCTTGAAGGTTCGGGTGTACTGGAAATCAATCCTTCTATCGCCTTTCCGATGCTGGACAGACTTTTGGGTGGAAAGGGTGAACCTTTTGAATCTAACAGGGAGTTCTCCGATATCGAACTGAGTCTTTTTGAGACGGTCTTGCGCGTTATGATGAGTACGCTGAAAGAAGCCTGGGGGCCTGTTGCTGAAGTCTACCCGGCCATCGAGTCCAAAGAGTCAAGCCCGAATGTCGTTCAGATCGTCGCGCAAAACGAGATCGTCGTGATGGTCGTCATGGAGATCATCATCGGGCACAGTTCAGGGATGATGAACATCTGTTACCCTGTTATCGCACTTGAACCGGTACTTCCAAAGCTGGCTTCGCGTGATCTTATGCTCAATGAGACAAGTTCGAAAAAAAGCCGTAATCAGGAACTTCAAGTCCTTATCGGTGGGGCGAATGTTACCGTTGAGGCCAATCTAGGGATGGCCGAACTTACGCTAAGAGAGGTACTTGACCTTGTCAGTGGTGATATTATTAGGCTTAATGCAAGCGGAGACGATATCGTCAGCCTCAGCGTGGATGGAAAAGAACGTTTTAAAGGTGAGATCGGTCTGCGACGATTTAGAAAATCGATCAAGGTGACGGAAGTGATCTTTACCGAAAGAGACGATGTGAAGCGTGTGCTCAAGCATTATGAGTCACTTCGCCGTGAAAAGATATCCGGCGTAAAAGAGATCATGGACCGCGAAGAGATTGAAGATGAGGATTTAGATGATGAATGAATTTATTAAACTTTTTGAACAAGAGACGATTGCAACGATAGAAGGTTTGACAGGTCAGGCGCCTGTTTTGACACTAAAAGAAGAAGAGACTCTTTCTATTGTCTCCAACATCATCCCTCCGACGGCATTGATATCTGTAGAGATAAGCGGGGATATCGAAGCGAAGGCTGCAGTTGCTATCCCTCCGGCCCTGGCTACGGCCTTAGGTGACCTGATGCTTGGCGGTGAAGGTGAGGGTAAAGAGAGTATGGACGATGAAGACCTTGATGCGACCAAGGAGATCGTTTCTAACATCATGGCTGCGCTTTCAACGGCTTTGACCTCTCAAAGTACGCTTCCAAACCTCACACTGAAAGTGGAAAATATCGAGTTTGTCGATGAGAGTGCAGAGATCAACCTTGAAGCCTATTCCAAGATGTATGTCTATAACTTCTCGTTGGGTAACATCAATTCGCTTCTGATGTTTGTCATTGACGATAAGACAGAAGCGGTATTAAGCGGGAAAAAAGATTCAGCTCCGGCGGAAGCTCCTGCTGCAGCATCCACTTCTGCAGCTGCATCTTCGTCACCGTCACCATCCCACTCAGCTGCCTTTGACGGCGAAAATACTAATATTAACCTTATTATGGACGTCAAGCTGCCTGTGCGTGTTCGTATTGGTCAGAAGAAGATGCTGCTGCGTGACGTCTTGAGTATGGACATCGGTTCCGTAATAGAACTTAACCAGCTTGCCAACGATCCTTTGGATATCTTGGTAGACAATCATGTCATCGCTCAGGGTGAGGTCGTCATCGTCGATGGGAACTTCGGTGTTCAGGTCACATCGATCGGCACGAAGAAAGATCGTCTGCAACAACTAAAAGGCTAGTTTAAACGCTTCTATTAGCCTCTGCTTCTTATATTTCGCTCTACATATGATGGCTAAGATAGTATTATGAATAAAGATTAGGAGATGTCTCATGGAACGCCGAAGAAAAGGGCAAAAAGTCTTACAAAAGCGATATGCCAAAGATATAAAGTCTGCTGATACCTGGTCTGTTTTTAAGATCATTGCCGATTTTGTGCATGGTTTTGACGAACTTGGGGATCTTGGGCCTTCTGTGACCGTATTTGGATCTGCGCGTACGAACAAAGAACATCCGTATTATAAGAATGCGGTTATCCTCGGAGACAAACTCGGAGCGGCAGGGTTCAATGTCATCACCGGAGGCGGACCGGGTATTATGGAAGCGGCCAATAAAGGCGCTTACAATAACCCTGATGTCGAGTCTATCGGCCTGAACATCGATCTTCCGATGGAACAGGCGCTTAATCCTTTTACGACGAAGGTACGTACCTTTGATTACTTCTTCTCGCGCAAGGTGATGCTGGTCAAATACTCCATAGCCTATGTGATATTTCCGGGCGGGTTTGGTACACTTGATGAGCTGTTTGAAGCATTGACCCTTGTTCAGACAAGAAAAGTAGCCGGGGTAAGAATATTTGTCGTAGGGGTAGACTTCTATCAACCTTTGATGGATTTTATGAAAAACACCTTGTTGGCCGAGGGTATGATTGATCCAGAGGATTTGGATATTATTACGCTTACAGATGACCTTGATCATATAGCCGAGCAGATTAAAGCTTCTCTTGGCGTTCAGATGGAGGCCCTTAAAGAGGTCGGTATGGAAGAGACCGAATATTATCGCTCCTTATCGGACTTCTTTGAAAATCGCGACATCAATGATGGCAAAGACTCATACAGGATATAGTGCAGGAATAAAAATGGGAAAGAAAAAAGTATTAATAGGGATGAGCGGAGGTGTTGACTCGACGGTCTCAACGCTCCTGCTCAAAGAAGACGGATATGAAGTGGAGGGGGTGTACATGAAACTGCACTCCAAGCCCGGCTATCATGAGATACATCAGGTGCGTGCCCAAAAAGCCGCCGATTTTGCCGGTGTCAAACTGCATATACTTGATCTTCAAGAGACCTTTAAAGAGAAGGTAGTCACACCCTTTATAG
>JBFEYG010000254.1:0-2857 GCA_041562275.1 Sulfurimonadaceae bacterium
AAGTATACGCATGTATTTTGCCAAGACAATATAATCAATATCTTGAAACTGATTTAAACAATCCAGGACTTTATTCTCATGTTCTTGTCTGTCCAGTCCTTCATGTGAGACACAGACATAGGGAATGTCGAACTTCTCGACCAAAGGCCGCAAGAGATCATAATTGGAGACAACGCCTATGATGTTCGCATCTAGCTCCTCAGCTTCGTAGCGGATAAGGATATCACCTAGACAGTGTGACTCTTTCGTCACCATTAAGACGATATTCTTCTTGCGTGGGGAGATGACATGGCAGTTGACACCGTCCTGCAGGACTTCATCAAGCTTCTCTTTAAGCACATTCTCTTGAATGTCCCCTTCGACAACAGTGCGCATGAAAAATTTTTCATTGTCGCTGTCAACAAATTCATTGTTTGACAAGATATTCAGCTCAAGCTCGAAGAAAAGCTTTGAAACAGTATAGACAAGGCCTTTTTTGTCGGCACAATCTATTAGGATTCGGTATTGCTTCATTTTTTTAATTCACCCAGGCGCGTTTCTATAGTAGAAAGAAGATATTCCAAAAAGTTTAGTGTTAGATCCACTTTGGCTTCGATATTAGCATTGTTTGGTGATTGAAAGCCTTCAAAAAGAACATGGATGCGTTCTTTCATGTTTTGTAAAAAAAGCGTTTCGTTATGTGTTGAATCAGATGTCTCAACCTGTTCTTTTTGTGCGGTAAGTTGAGTCTTTGCGTCACCTAGAGACTTCTCTTTAAGCGGGGTGTCTTTTGTGTGCTCTATCTCTTCAAGTGTAGAGAGGATTACATCTTTTAATTCCATAGTTTCAGCAGCCACCTTTCAAATTCATTAAACTCTATAGGGTCTTCCATCTTGATAAAAAAGTCTTTCATCTGCTCGTTGCAGCCAAGGAACTTTTTTCGCATACCGCTAAGACGGCGTATGGCTATCTTGGCTTCTGCGTTATTGGGATCTTTTTTTAAAATACCCTGATAGATATCCAGAGCCTCTTCTTTGAGACCCTGAAGCTCATATATATTGGCAAGTGTTAGAGTTTGCATTGTGCGGCGTAGTTGGCAATGATAGATCCCATCTCGCTTGTCGAGCACACCTCTTTTGCATCATACATGCTGATGTCTTTTGTGCGATAGCCTTCGCTAAGTGCTTTGGCGATCGCCATATCGATCTTGTCTGCTGCAGCTGATTCGCCAAGCGCGTATCTGAGCATCATCGAAGCACTGGCAATAGTCGCTATCGGATTGGCGATGCCCTGGCCTGCGATATCAGGAGCCGAACCGTGGATAGGCTCATACACACCGACCTTGCTGCCGACGGAAGCAGAAGGAAGAAGCCCGATAGACCCTGAAAGCATTGAAGCTTCATCGCTTAGGATGTCTCCGAATATATTTCCCGTAAGCATGACGTCAAACTGTCTTGGATCACGGATAAGCTGCATTGCCGCATTGTCTACGTACATGTGCGAAAGCTGGACTTCAGGATATTCTTTTGCCACCTCTTCGACCTCTTCTCTCCACAGTTGACTGACATCAAGGACATTGGCTTTATCGATCGAACAAACACGTTTGTCACGTTCCATCGCGAGTTTGAATGCCACATGGGCGATACGGTTGATCTCTGAGCGGGTGTAAACCATAGTGTTCCACCCCTTATCCTCATCACGGCCTTTTGGCTCACCAAAGTATATTCCGCCAATAAGCTCACGTACGACCATCAGGTCTACGCCCTTGACGATCTCAGGCTTAAGTGAACTTGCATTGACAAGTTCATCATATACAGTGGCCGGACGAAGGTTGGCAAATACTCCCAGCTCTTTTCTAAAACGAAGAAGACCCGATTCAGGACGTTTCTCGCGAGGAAGAGTGTCCCATTTTTCGCCACCGATAGCACCAAAAAGCACAGCGTCGCTTTCCATAGCAGCAGTGATCGTCTCCTGAGGCAGAGGGTCACCGTGAACATCATAAGCGATACCGCCCATAAGTGCCTCGGTATAATTCAATTCAAACCCTTCGCTTGAGGCGACCGCATCAAGTACTTTGACGGCTTCGTCTATAATCTCCGGTCCGATTCCGTCACCTTTGATCAGTGCAATTTTGTATGTAGCCATTATTTTGCCTTTTTCAGTTCATTTTGTGCAAAGTTCATCAAGCCGCCAGCAGCAATAAGCTCCTGCATGAAAGGCGGAATCGCTGTAAACTTATACTCTTTGTTTTGCGTAAGGTTCGTTATCGTACCGGCATCCATGTCAACTTTGACTCTGTCGCCTTCATTGATTTCTGCACTTTCTGGAAGCTCAAAGATAGGAAGCCCCATGTTAAATGCGTTGCGATAAAAGATACGTGCAAATGTCGGTGCGATGACCGCTGCCACACCTGCTGCTTTTAAAGCGATAGGCGCGTGTTCACGTGATGACCCGCATCCAAAGTTCTCTCCGGCGACAATAATGTCACCGGCTTGCATCTTCTCAACAAATTTCGGATCAGCATCTTCCATTACGTGCTTGGCAAGTTCTTCAGGCACAGAAGTATTCAAGTATCTGGCGGCAATGATAAGATCGGTATCGATATCTTTGCCAAAGTTCCAGACTTTACCTTCGATAGTTTGCATTAATAAGTCCTAGATCAAGGGCCAACAGCAACCACAGTCATATGACTTTTGGCACCTGCCCTGTAATAAATTTTTGTGATTTTAGCCAAAGAGAGGTTTAATGTAGTTTAAAAAGCAGTTCAAATGTATTGATACTATTTAATAGTAGCCTGAATTAGGCTACTTATTAACGTTTAAGATTGACAACAGTCTGCAGCATCTCATCGGAAGTAGTGATCGCTTTTGAATCCGCT
>JBFEYG010000255.1:0-2841 GCA_041562275.1 Sulfurimonadaceae bacterium
GGCCCTTTTGGTGGTCTTGGTATTTTCAGTCGAGCTTGAATGGTTTCCTATAGCAGGTCTGCACTCCATCGAGCCCAAAGAAGGGGTCGCGTATTACAGTGATATGGCCTGGCATCTGTTTTTGCCTGTCTTTGTCATGATCTTTGTCTCTTTGGGTTCGATGATCATCTATGTGCGTTCTTTGGTGACGGAGATTTTGAAGAGCGACTATTATTTCTTTGCCAAGGCGAGAGGTCTGAGTGAGAGCAGACTCTTGCGATACTTCATCCTGCCAAACCTGATGCCTCCTATCATCACGCTTCTCGGTCTTTCTCTTCCCGGTCTGATAGGCGGTTCAGTCATCTTGGAATCGATCTTCGGTATTCAGGGGATGGGACAGCTTTTTTATATGTCGGCGCTCAGCCGAGACTATCCCGTGATCATGGGTATCTTGATGGTAACTGCATTTCTGACACTTCTGGGAAATATCGTCGCAGACCTTATCCTTTTAAAGCTCAACCCTTATTTCAAGCGCGGATAATAAGGGCTTTGACCTAGAAATATGATAAAAATCAGACAATTGTTCTGATGATCATAGGCTTCTTTTTACGCAGCTAACCCTATCCTCTATCCCATAAAACTTTACCTTGTTTGTGTCTCCACGATCAACACACGATTCATGCATACTATTGGGCATGTACAAAGATCAGGAAAGGAAATAAAAAGCGTAGAAAAAATCAAGCGAAAGATGAGGTGAAAAGAGATGAGAACGTATAACCGTAACTATAGATTTCTATTAATGGCGTTTTTGTTTATAAGTACCGTGAGTGCTTTGGAAGCAAAGAGTGAAGCGAACCCATGGTCCGCGGTGAGTAAAGAATCCGCCATGCAACTTTTGTTTGGAACGACAAAAGCGGTCGAAGATGCAAGGGTCATCGTCCGTGCACCGGATGTCGCCTCCGGTGGCGGAGCGATACCTGTCTCGGTTTCAACGAGCATACCGGCGAAGCGAATCGCGCTTTTTCAGGATACAAATCCTACTGTACTTGTGTCAATATGGAAGATACATGAGAAAAGCATACAGGAATATGATGTCAAGATCAGAATGAAAGCAAGCGGAAACATAAGTGTTATCGTAGAAGGAAGGGATGGGAGACTCTATTCTGCACACCGCAGGATCGAGGTGGCCCTTGGAGGATGTGATGACAGCGGAGAAAGCTACTATAGCGCTCCGGTCAGATCACAGTCCTACGGAGCAAGGCCGGGTATGGTTCAAGAAAAGCGAAGTGTACACAATACTGAAGAATATGCCAATATCTCTGAGAACGGGTTCAAAGAAGTCGTGACATCATCGCTGTCTACCTTCAGTATCGATGTCGATACGGCATCGTATGCAAACGTAAGAAGCCGTTTGATGGTGAGCAGTTACCTTCCGCCAAAAGGCTCTGTCCGTATAGAAGAGATGATCAACTATTTTGATTATGATTATAAAGAGCCAAAAGATGATAAGCCGTTTTATGTCAACACGCGAGTCGGCCCTTCAATCTGGAATAAAAGCTCCAAGATCATACAGATAGGACTGCAGACTCAAAAAGCGGATCTGTCCCGACTGCCTGCGAGCAATCTTGTCTTCTTACTGGATGTCTCAGGCTCGATGTACAGTGAAGACAAGTTGCCCTTGCTGATCAAATCCTTAAAACTCCTGGTCGATCAGCTAAGAGAAGAAGACAGGGTGTCTATAGTCGTATATGCGGGAAGCTCAGGGCTTGTCCTGGACAGGGCACGAGGAGATGAAAAGACAAGGATTAATGCGGCCTTGGACAGTTTGAGAGCAGGGGGAAGTACGGCGGGAGGGGCCGGGATCAACCTGGCCTATGAAGTTGCACAAAAAGCATTTATTAAAGAGGGGAACAACCGTGTGATCCTGGCGACTGACGGGGACTTTAATGTCGGTCTCAGCAGTGAAAGTGCCCTGGTCGAACTGATAGAAAAGAAGAGAGAAAGCGGTGTGTTTTTAAGCGTCTTAGGTTTTGGAACGGGTAATTATAAAGACAACAAGATGGAAGCCTTGGCCGATAAAGGAAACGGAAACTATCAATACATCGATACGCTTTTGGAAGCCAAGAAGGTTCTTGTCACACAGATGAGCGGAACCCTGTACACTGTAGTAAAGGATGTGAAGATTCAGGTAGAGTTTAATCCTGCCATCATTCATTCGTATAGACTGATAGGGTATGAAAACCGTCTGATGGCAAATGAGGATTTCAATAATGACAAAAAAGATGCAGGTGAAATAGGTATGGGGCATCGTGTTACCGCCTTGTATGAAGTGATTCTAAGCTCGGAAGATACAGATTCAAAAATCGATCAGCTGAAATATCAAAAGAGCAATTATCAAGACCTTGATGAACTGGCTACCGTGAAGATACGGTATAAAGACCCAAAAGAAGATGTGTCAAAGCTGATGTCTAAGGTAATCAGAGCAAATAACAGTGAGATATCTGAAGATGATTTTTATTTTGCGCAGAGTGTAGCGGGGTTTGGTATGCTACTTAGAGGGTCTGAGTATGCAAAATCGTTGAGTTATGCCCAACTTATCGAGTCGGCTAAAGATTCCAAAGGAAGAGACAGAGACGGAAATCGCGCTGAGTTGATCAAGATGATAGATAAAGCCGAGATATTGCGTCAGTTCAACAGATGATAAAAGGAGTTTAGACTCCTTTTATACATACTACTTAAACAGTGCCTCGAGAGAGTCCAGTCCTTCTTTTTCCTCTTCGATCTCACCAGATTCAGACGTCACTGCACCTTCTTGTTCCTGGAGTTCGATCGCGTAACCTGTGAGCATGGAAGCAAGACGGA
>JBFEYG010000256.1:0-2756 GCA_041562275.1 Sulfurimonadaceae bacterium
AATATTACCATTGTAGCAAAAGATATAGCTGCAAAGCCTGTAGTGACGCGCGCCAGTTCTCCAAATTGGACCAATGTGATGACCAAACCGATCACGAAGATATCCAGCATCGACCATTTTCCGATGACATCTATGATCTTAAACAAACTGTTCTTCTCCCTTAGCTTCCACCTTGAGCCTGTATGGACAGAGTACAATAGATAAAACAGTGTTGCCAGTTTCCATACAGGGATAAATACACTGGCAATAAATATGACCGTACCGACGAAGAATTCGCCATATTCATAAAAATAAAATATACCGTCAAGTATGGTGCTGTTCTCAAAGGTGGTTACCGTATCTGTTTTCATGATTGGATAGATATTTGCCGGTATGAAGAAACACAATGCGGCGATCGAGAGCGCAAGTGTCTTTTGAAAAGAATTGTACTTTCTTTGATGCAGCGGTTCGTTACATACAGGACAGCGCTTGTTGTTTACAGATGCTATGTTGTTGCAGTTAAGACAGAGTGACACCTTGGCCTTTATATCAGTGAGCATCGTGATAGGCCTTCCAGATCTGCCTTCGATCAAACCGGCTGCTTAATAGAAAAGAGAAAATCATCAAAAATACAAACAAAATCAAGCCTGGGCCAAAAATGACTTCCGCGTCCGCTTTAAGCTTGATAGTAGCGACTAAGATTGCAATCAAATATACATCCAACATGATCCAATGGCGTAATTTCAACAAGACTTTAAAATAGAGCTTCATATATTTGGGTCTTTTCTGATTGATCAGAGGCGTAAACAGAAGGATCGAGACTATTATTTGCATAAACGGGGCAAGGATGGATGTGAAGAAGACCAATGCACTTAACTCAGGGTATCCGTCGAGATAAAAATAATACAGGGCGCTCAACATAGTATCAACTGACCCTTCGTTACCAAGTTCAAAGGTCATGATCGGCAAGGACATAGAGGGGAAAAACAATATCAAAGCACCTATGGCAAGACCAAGATCGCCTTCAATACTGTGCGGTCTTTTACGCACTGATTTTGCACACCTAGGACACATGATCTGATTGGCATATGCATCATCTTCGATGAGCAGACCGCAGGCCGAGCAGGATATTATTTCATTCATATTGATATTATAGCAATATTAATTAGCTGTTTTATAAGGGTTAAGTTTACATACAGTACTATTGTCATTATCCTAAACAAGGTATCTGCATGTATAAAACTATTTTATCCGGTTTAGCTCTTGTCGTTATTTTATCCGGCTGCGGTGAACAGTCTCAACAGCAAGTGGCAAAAGAAATACCAGCTCTGCCCGTTGAGGTCGTTTTGCTTAAGAGTAAAAACATCCCTATTTGGATGCAGTATACGGGCAGAACGGAAGCCAGCTCTTCACAAGAAGTGCGCGCCCGTGTTACGGGAATCTTGGAAGCAGTTTATTTTAAAGACGGTGAATATGTCAAAAAAGGCCAGAAACTTTTTAAGATCGAACAGACAGACTATATAGCAGCACTTGACAGCGCCAAAGCAAAGAAACGGCGTAATCTCGCGGCTTTGAAACTGGCCAAGGCAGATGTAAACCGATACAGACCTCTTGTCAAAGAGGGACTGGCTCCGCGTGTCACACTTGAGCAGTATGAAGCACAGGTCGCATCGCTTGAAGCGGATATCTTCAGTGATGAAGCGTCCATTAGGCAGGCCGAACTTGCATTAAGCCATACCATCGTCAAAGCACCGATCGACGGACAGGCCAGCAGACGGCTTGTCGACGTAGGCAACTTAGTCGGGAAAAATGAATCTACTTTACTGACTACTATCAACAGAACTGATCCTCTTTATGCCTACTTTGCCCCAAGTGAGGAAGATTTTCAAAAGATCGCAAAGTTCAGAAATCAAGATGTCATGCAAGCCTATATCAATCTGAACTACCAATCTGACATACTGAACAACACGCCGATATTCGGACATGTAGATTTTACTGACAACACGGTTAGTTCGAGCACGTCAACGGTCAGTATGCGTGCAGAAGTGCCCAACACGAACCACTCTGTCCTCCCTGGAACCTTCGTCTATGTCAATGTCTTTATCACCGATGCCTTTGAGCTTATCGGTATTCCGCCTCAGGTCATTTTTGAAGACCAAAGGGGCAAATATGTCTACATCGTAGCTCAGGACCAGACAGCCCAACGCGTCTATATCACTACTGTGCTTGATTCGCGTTTCTTCGTGTTGCTGAAAAAAGACGGTGGGCTCAAAGACGGTGACAAAATCATTATAAATGCCCTGCTTCGCCTCAAGCCAGGCGTTAAGGTAAAACCGACCGACATGACAGAGACAAAAGGACTGGACGCTGTGTTAAAAGCGAACAATCTTATCCCTTCTTTACCTGAGAAAGAGTTTTAGATATGTCTCCTCTCTTTTTTATCAAACGACCGATCTTTGCTATGGTCATCGCCATTTTGACTGTCATACTCGGACTTGTCTCTGTGTCTGTCTTGCCTGTTGAAGAGTATCCCAGCGTCACACCTTCAACGGTTGCCGTGACATCGAGCTATACCGGTGCAAATGCCTACAATGTGGAAGAATCTGTCACCCGGCCGCTTGAGGATAAGATCAACGGCGTACAGGGAATGATCTACATGGAGTCATCCAGTACTTCCGCAGGACAGTCCAATATCAATGTCTATTTTGAACCCGGATACGATCTTGATATCGCTGCCGTTGACGTGCAAAACAAAGTCGAACTTGCCAAACCTTCTC
>JBFEYG010000257.1:0-2722 GCA_041562275.1 Sulfurimonadaceae bacterium
AAGATCGTCATCCTTGGCGGCGGGGCCGGCGGGATCATGGCGATGGCACGTCTGCGTTCTGCTCTGAGTAATCCCGATATCACCATCGTCGCACCCAACGAGATCCATCTATACCAACCGGGACAGGTCTTCATAGCAGCCGGCGAGTATGAACCGACTGACATCGAGATGAGCAATAAAGAGTTCATCCCCGATGATGTCAAATGGATCAAGGATGAGGCGAAGAGTGTCGATCCGCAGAAGAACACCCTAACACTGCGCAGCGGTGAAGAGCTTAGCTATGACTATCTTGTTGTCGCCACGGGGATTCAGTACCATTATGAACAGATAGAGGGGCTTACAAAAGAAGATATCGGTAAAAACGGTATCACTTCAGTCTACCTTAACGACCTTGAAAAAGGAACGCATTCGGGCGGAGAACTGACACATCAGTGGTTCAAAGAACTGAAAGAAGCAGCAAAAGCTGACAAAAAACCTGTTGCTATCTACACCCAGCCAAACACCCCTATCAAATGCGGAGGAGCGCCGCAGAAGATACTTTACCTCTCTGCGGATTATCTGAGACAAGACGGTCTGTCTGCAAACTTTATCTTTGCGACCAACAACGCTTCTCTGTTCAGTCTCAAGAATGTCGCTGATGAACTCCAAAGGGTACAAGATGGATACGAAGGGATGTCTACAAAGTTTACACATAATCTCAAAAAAATAGACGTAGAAAAGAAGATAGCGACCTTTGATCACTTCTGGCAAGAACAGGGTGAGTACGATGAAGACCTTGAGATGTACGAGACCTTTGACAAATACGAGCAGGTCGAGATGAAATACGATTTCATCCATATCGTACCTCCGATGGGTCCGGTCGATGCGATCAAAGACTCTATGCTCGGTTGGCAGAAAGGAACGGCAAAAGGCTGGCTGGAAGTCGACAAGTTTACCCTTCAGCACCGCCGCTACAAGAATGTCTTCGGTATCGGTGATATCTGTGGTATCCCTATGGGCAAAACAGGCGGGTCTGCACGCCATCATGCTCCGATTATGACGGCAAACCTTATTGCCGTGATGGAAGGAAAAGAACCCCAAGAGAAGTTTGACGGCTATACGGTCTGTCCGCTTAAGACGGAGTATGGCAAGATCATCATGGCTGAATTCGGATATGACGGTCCGATGCCGTCTATCCCATTCTGGAAGGATGTCTCTGTACCGCGTTCTGCATGGTGGGTCTTTGACGTCTATATGCTCAAACCGATGTATCAGCATCTCATGATGCGTGGATTGATGTAGGCGCGATCCTAATGATGTTTCACGCAGACTTTTCCCTTGAAGTCTGTATCTTTCATTTCTATAGTTTTGTTGTTAGCGAAATGATATCGCTTTGGCGAGCGCTTTTAAAATGGTCTCTTCTTGCACTAGAAGATCTTCTCCGTTTTTTTCCAGTTGTCTAAGGGATTGTTTTGCCATATCGACCTGTTTCATGCGACTTCTTTCGGAGATCTTGGCATTCTCAAGCTTTAATGCAGTGTCGTTCTTCCGGCTAAAAGCATTCGCGTGCTTCTCCAACAGTACTTTCTCCTCTGCCTTTTTTTCGCGCAACTTTTCACTCTCTTCTTTCGTTGGCTTGGCAATACTCGCCAAGTTGTTTTTGAGCAGAGTACAGGTATCAAGCTTTTGCCGTATACTTGTCAGCTCTTCACTGCATTTTCGATCACTCTCTTTTTGACGGGCCACCAAAGCAGTGGCCTCACTGCAGATATCTTCCAATCCCTTAATGGCTTGCGCCTGCTGATCGTAGTTGTTCTCATACCGCACACATTGGGTCATAACAGAAAAAATGGAACCAAAATTCCAAATATTCCCATTTACATCGGTAATGAAAGGCTTTTTGATCTTTTTTCCATTCGTCCCTACGACGACCTCACCATTATAATAGTTTAAGAACTTGTCGGCTTTTTTATCCCTTCGCATGACTTTGTCAATCAAGATCTCTGCACAACGGTACAAAAGCTCATCGAAATAGATACGAAGAATATAACCGTTCAGTGCCCTTACGTTCTCGGCTGTGATACCCTTCGTATACTCTACCATAGCGACATCGACAAGGCTGCGAAAGACTTCGATATACTTTGTTTTAAACGTCAAGTTGTCTATACGGCTAAAATTCAAAGCATCATTGATCACATCTATTGCCATCTCAAGAAGGGTCTCCCCGAAATCATCAGGAAAGTTTTTTTGGTAGACAAGCTCTAACTCATCAGGAGAAATACCCAGAAAACGCCTGTTCTCACTGTACTCATTCGCTCTAAGATCTACAAAATACCGGATATAAAGGTTTTTTCGCAAAAAAATGACTATATCTTTGGTTTGAAGTCCAAAGCTTTCTTGTACCGAAGCACGTATAATCTCACGAAGACCGCTGAAGTCGCCTTCCAATTCAGTTGAGACAAATCTTTGATACAACGATGACAAAAGTTCTTCAGGGTAACACAGAAGGTTCTCCTGCAGAGCATATTCTTCTTTCTCCTCAACCATATTTTTTAAAGAGGTCTCCAGTCCAAGAAGAGCCCTGTCCATCTGAGCCGTCTGCACTCCGTATTTGAACTGATTGACAATCGTGATCGAGAAATCTTCTATGCTTACTTTGCATTCCTGTTCGAAAGACTTGAAATGTTTATAAATAGCAGAACGGACAGTGTCTATCCTCGAGTGTGTATTCTCTTTGCCATAC
>JBFEYG010000258.1:0-2706 GCA_041562275.1 Sulfurimonadaceae bacterium
CTTTGAATAATTGATTTTTTTTGTTATCTGTTATTATATAATCAGTAAAGGTACTATATACTAGATAAAATATAGAAGGCTGACCTATAAAAACGGATGATTTTTTACGTGCAAGATCATGTTTTTATTGAAATCACATCACCGCTGCTCTTATAAGAGTAGGAATTGAGACAGATCACATGTTAGATGAATCAATAAACCAGGCATTTCAGCACATCATCTTGAACAATACCGCTATGTGGCTGAACATGTTGGATAAAGATGCCAATGTGACGATGTGGAACAAAGCCGCAGAAAAGATAAGCGGCTATAGCGAAGAAGAAGTACTCGGGCATGCTGATATATGGGAATGTCTCTATCCCGATGAGCAATATCGGATGTCGATCTACAACAAAGCTCTCGAGATCATTAATCAGGGAAAAGAAATAGTAGATTTTGAAACGACTATTCTTTGTAAAGACGGTAAAAATCGAACCTTGTCCTGGAATACACACAATGTAAAAGATAAAAGTGGTGACATTCTTGGTTCTATTGCGATAGCAAGAGATGTGACAGAGATCCAAGCCAATGAGAAAAAACTCGAATTGCTGACATCAGAGCTGGAAGAATCAAACAAGAAACTGCTTGAACTAAGTTATATTGATCACTTGACCCACATACCGAACCGAAGAGCCTATGAAGAGAAGATCACGTATGAGATACAGGCTGCAAAGAGGTCCGGAAAGCAACTCTCTCTTCTTATGATCGATATAGACAACTTTAAAGAATACAATGACATCTATGGCCATGAAAAGGGAGATACCGTTTTATTTAAAGTGGCCAACAAGATCATGAGTGCCCTACCAAGAAAAACCGACTTTCTTGCGCGTTACGGGGGTGAGGAAATCGTTGCCATCCTGCCATACACCTCTCTAGCAAATGCCATCTTTGTTGCAGAAAAAATCCTTCAGTCTGTACAAGATCTAAATATTACACATTCGCATTCATCATTCGATGGAGTGTTGACCGTAAGTATCGGTCTTGCTTCTACAGACACAGGTGTCGACGATATATTAGCCCATGCGGATCAGGCACTGTACAAGGCAAAGGACAATGGCCGCAACAGACTTGAGCTTCATACCCACGGTTAATGATCCTGACACGTTTCTGATTTTAGAGAGTGCAGAAGCAGAGCAACACCTCGAGAACAACGACATCCCCGTCCTGGTCGACTTCTACTCACCCTCATGCGCACCCTGCATGAAGATGGCACCGGACTATGACCAAATAGCCCTGTTTTTATATATCCTCTTGCCCTTCAGTGTCCAAGGCCCCTTTGATCTTTGCGGCCAAAAGCGGTGAGAAAAGACTCACTGCCAATACGACGAGAAAGAAGTCCCCATTCATGATATCAAACACCTGCAGTATCTCGGACAGTGATCTCTCCAGCAGATAATGCCCCAACATAAACTCAAACACAAGTGTCATCACCACCCACTGGACGCCCATCAAAAAATAGCCCAAAACAGTCTGTTTTCCAAAAAAAGAAAAAAAGAGACAGGTCACGGCAAAGACAATGACAGAGAGTATGATCCCGCTAAGCGGCAAGGCAAGACTATGACCGATACCAGGGACCAGCACACTCTGCCTAAACACACCGTTTCCCACAGCCAACACGGCAATAAGAAACCATATCACACCCGTTTTAAGAAAAAGAGAAATATTCATGCCGGCCTCCTCACGCTCTAAATATTTTACCTGTAGTTTCTTGTAATCCTCGTTTAAACCCTGAGCTTCTTTCAGAAAAGTGTATACTTCCACATCTTTTAGCCAAAGGCCAAACATGCAAACGCTCAAGATCGTATGCCCCGAGTGCAACAGCGTCAACACCGTCGAAACTGAAGTCGAAAACATCTCTAAAGCCTGTTCACAATGCCAGGCAGAGCTGGATGACCCTTTTCCCCTCGAAGCAACCGATGAGAGCTGTACGATCCACATCGCGAAAAATGACATCCCGGTACTGGTCGATTTCTACTCCCCACTCTGCGGTCCCTGCATGGCGATGTATGAGGACTATGAGGATGCGGCGCTCGGCTTTGCAATGAAGGTAAGGTTTCTCAAAATCAATGCAGACGAGTACCAGAAGGTCGCCAGAGAGTATGGCGTCGGCGCACTGCCTACCATCATCGCTTTTAAAAACGGTCAGGAAGTCAACCGTATCAGTGCGCAACTCTCCCGAGTCGAGCTCACTCTATGGGCTGAAAGACTTTTACAGGCATAAAGCCGACTTGCCAATAACAGGCTGTCACCTTTATACTAATCGATAACTTTAAATTCTTTTTTGTAGTTTTGAAGTTATAAATACACCCTGTTTTAACTATGATGCGGATAACATCTATTAAATAAAAAAGGAAACGACTATGACGCTAGAAGAGATCGAAATGGAACTGGAACTTGCCGGAGTGAGCAGAGATAAGATCATTAAGCTGCTTTCATTTGTAAAAAGCAACGGATTCGATGCAGCCGCGATGGATAAAAAGCTTCAGTCAATGGGCTACGAGAAGGTCTTTACCATCTATGACGACTAGGGGCATGAAGTCCCCCTGTTCTGCCCTCTACTTTTCAAAAGCCTTTCCTCTACCTCTTTTACTAAAAAATATTTATTCTTAAGATCTCTCCATTCGCACGTTTCTTGCACATAGAAGAGCAGCTATTATAAAAAGGATA
>JBFEYG010000259.1:0-2703 GCA_041562275.1 Sulfurimonadaceae bacterium
CATAAAGCTTGTGGGTTATGGTACGGGCAAGAAAGTCATTTTCCGGGATATCGGTCGTCAAGAGGATCAAAGGCGCTGAATTGAAGACATTCGGCGGCAGATAGAGCGCTTTGATATGGACATTCTCCCCATGTATATTGACCGTGGCCTGTATGCCGAGGTCTTCAAGAAAATAGTAATGTTTACGGATAAACTCGGCTTGCAGACTGCGGTTTTCATGACGTGCCTGATCATAATAGCCATAGCTCCACAAAATACCGACACCGACGATATTTTGTTTCAGATCGTACGCACTTCGCATATGCGAACCCGAAAGGAAACCAAGTCCGCCTGAGTATATCTTCAAGGCCTGATGTATAGCAAATTCCATAGAGAAGTAGGCAACACTCGTCTTATACTTCGTATCAAACTCATAATCATGAAGTACCATCAAAAGCCTTTAGTTGGTTTGTTTTCCGAACTTCTTATATAAGATCACCTTGCCCAGCTCGACTCCGGGCTGATCATAGGTGTTCACTCTGAGCATCGCTCCAACCAAAGAGGTCAGAAGCTCATAATAGATAATAATTGTACCGATATTGCCTTCACAGATCCTTTCCAGTTCGATACTGTCCACAGCAACACCGCTTTGGATAAGACTTTCACGTGTGGCATCGCATTGGGCATTGATAAGGGTATTGAAGCTGTTGCTGTTGATAAAGTCTGTCTTCTCGATATGTTTTAGTGAGACATCAGGGATGCTCAGGTCATTCTCAAAGTCTTTGATACTGATGAAGGTCACCGTCTTGTCTCTGGGTCCTTCTATAAGAAGCTGTAAAAATGAGTGCTGATCGATAGATCCGATTAGGCCGATCGGCGTCAGCCCCACATTTTTTTCCTGTGTATTGATCTTGCCCAGCGACTCACCCCAGAGCTGCACATACCATTTGCACAGGTTTTCCAGATCGTTTGCATAAGAGAAGACAACATTGATACTCTGCTGGGGGCTGTGTTCATAAAAATAACAGGCTTTCTCAAGCAGGTGGTCCTCTTTATGTTCGAAAAAACGTTTCAAAAAAGCTTCGGCACCGTCAAGAAGGGTCACCGTGTCGTAACCGGCCAGCGTCAAGGGAACAATACCGACAGCACTTAGTACAGAAAAGCGACCGCCTACATTGTCAGAGATATTGAACTGCTTGACTCCGTAATGATCGGCAAAAAGCGAAAGCGAAGACCCTTTGTCCGTGATGACAAGGACTCTTTCATGGTCAATGGATTCAAGCGAGAGCTCAAAATGCGAGATGATCGTCTTAAAGATAGAGGTCGTTTCGATCGTCGATCCCGACTTGGAGATGATGATAAAAAGTGTCTTTTCCCTTTTGAGTTTGGCCATTGTACGAGAGATATCGATAGGATCGGAGTTTTCGAAGAAATGCAGTCTTCGCGTTTTGATCTCTTTTGAGGAGAGGAGCGAATCAACGGCCTTGATACCCAATGATGAGCCTCCAATACCTACTACTGCGATATCTGTTATCACTTCTGAACTCAAAAGTGTACTGTGTTTGACAAGTGTTTTGACCTCGTCTATCAAGGCATGCGAATCATGCGGAAGATTATAGTAACCTACTCTTCCGCTCCTATACTCATCGGATATATTCGCAAAGGCCTCATCCATCATATTCTGATGGGCCGGCGTGTTCTCATAACTGAAATCTCGACTGAAATGTAACATTATTTGCTCCCTATAAAGACACACATATCCACAAGACGCGAACTGTATCCCCACTCGTTGTCATACCAGGCAAGGACTTTGACGGTCCGAGCGTCTACGACACTGGTCATATCCGGGATATAGGTTGCGCTGTAGGTCGACCCGATAAAGTCACTCGATACCCGCTTGTCATTATCGATCTCTATCAGACCTTTAAAACTGCCTTCGGCTGCTGTAGCAAAAGCAGCATTGATATCTTCGACCGTCACATTTCTCTTTAGATTGACGGTCAGGTCTACTACGGAAACGTCCGGGGTCGGAACGCGCATAGCATATCCGTTGAGCTTGCCTTTAAGTGAAGGCATAACCAGCGCTATGGCCTTTGCAGCACCCGTCGTTGTCGGGATCATATTCACCGCTGCCGCACGTGCACGCCGCTTGTCCGACTTGTGCTTGACATCAAGTATGTTCTGATCGTTCGTATAGGAGTGGATTGTCGTCATCAGACCGTTCTCGATGCCGAAGTTCTCATCAAGCACCTTGCATATCGGTGCAAGGCAGTTCGTCGTACAGCTGGCGTTGGAGATAATAGGCTCACCCTTATAGGTATCGGTGTTGATGTTCAGGACATAGGTCGGTGTATCATCTTTGGCAGGTGCGGACATCACGACTTTTTTAACACCGTTTTTAAGATAAGACTCTGCTTTTTCTGTCGTCAAAAATGCTCCTGTACATTCTATGACCAGTTCAGCACCGGCTGAACCGAAGTCAAGCTCCTTCGGATCACGTGTACTGAACATCTTCACTCTCTTTCCATTGAGCATCAAGGTCGCAGCATCAATCACTTTGGCATCGATACCATGATGGACACTGTCATATTTGAAGAGATATTCAAGCATATCCGCTTCTGCCGTGGTATTGATCGCAACAAGCTCTATGTCGTCACGCTGCATAATGATCTTTGCTACGATCACACCTATTCTTCCGGTTCCGTTAATCGCTGCTTTGATAGC
>JBFEYG010000260.1:0-2661 GCA_041562275.1 Sulfurimonadaceae bacterium
CAGTTTTCTGCTGCACATGAAGACAGCCGCCACTGCTATATCTTTGGCGGTGAGTCGACTGTTCTTGTCCAGGGAGAGGGCAAGGGCGGACGCAATCAGCACCTCTGTTTGAGTCTCTTAAGTCATCTTGACGGCAAAATAGACATCACTTTTTTGAGTGCCGCTACAGACGGAATAGACGGCAATTCAGATGCTGCGGGAGCTGTGATCGACATCCACTCTCCTGTAGACGCAAGGTTACACAATATCGATGTACAGCATTACCTTGATACGTTTGACTCGAACAGCTTCTTTGCCCAGACAGGAGAAGCTCTCGTCTCCGGACCTACGCATAACAATCTGCTTGATATTGTCATGATGCTCATAGAGCCTAAACCAACAGAAGGAGAGATAGATGGCTGACTTTTTTCAAAATGGGGTGATCACGACACTTCAAAAACTCGGCGGACGATCGCTGGAAGATATTGAAGGTGAACTGGAATCCTATTCGAAGCGCCATCATATGGTCTTGCTTCTTCCGGCTCTTTATTCAGAGTTTGAGACGCCCGCCATGCATAAGATCATAGAGGAACTGAAGCATGTCAACTATCTTCATAAGATCATTTTGGGACTGGACCGTGCTACAAAGGAGCAGTTTGAGGAAGTGAAGCAGCTGATGTCATCTCTTCCCTGCAGGGTCGATGTACTCTGGAATGACGGTCCGCGCATCAAAGAACTTTATGCCGATTTGACAGCAGAAGGCTTTCCGGGATTGGATACTCCGGGTAAAGGCCGTAATGTCTGGACGATGATAGGATACGGTCTGACCGATCAGGACTCATATGCTTTTGCCCTGCATGATTGTGATATTGTTAATTACAGCCGGGAGATCCCGGCTCGTCTCTTTTTTCCTATTGTGCATCCCGCCTTGGATTTTGAGTTTAACAAGGGGTTTTACTCACGTGTGACGAATAAACTCCACGGACGGGTCACCCGACTTTTTTATTCGCCATTGGTACACTCTTTGGGCAAGGTCTTTGGCAACAGCCGTTATCTTGATTATATGGAAAGTTTCCGTTATTCACTCTCGGGAGAGTTTGCCTTTATCCGTTCACTTGGACGCGGTATCGGTATCTCACCGACCTGGGGACTTGAAGTCTCAACACTGAGCGAGGTCTATAAAAACACCTCTAACCGCCGTATATGCCAGACGGAGATTATGGAGTCGTATGAGCATAAACACCAGGAGTTGGGTTCGCAAGATTCCGGCGGAGGCATCTACAAGATGGCCAATGATATTGCCAAGACGCTCTTTCGTGTGATGGCACAGGAGGGCGTGGTGTTTTCCGAGGCGGCGTTTAAAACGCTTCAGGCTACCTTTTATCAGGAATCGCGTTTTGAGATCTCCAAGTACAATGCCCTGAGTATGCTTAATAGCCTGGAATATAACAGGGAAAAGGAGATCAAAGCGGTCAATGCCTTTCAAGATGCGATAAAAGAAGCGACAGGTGAGTTTTATGAGGACCCCATGGGGGTTCCGTCTCTCTCTCCATGGATTACGGTACGTTCAGTCATGCCGGAGTTTTCAGAGAAGTTTGCCGCTTATGTCAGAAAGGATAACGAATGATACATATCTCAGATCCCGAACATACGATAAACAAACGTATCCACAAGCTCTATCCTCCGGAAATAGCGGAAAGAACGGTAAATGATCTGATCGATCTTATTTTTAAGTATAAACAGCGCATCGTCTCGAAACCTTATCATCTGAGCGAAAAAGATGTGATACTGATCACCTACGGAGATCAGGTCAACCGTGATCATGAGGCCTCTTTGCTCTCACTTGGAAACTTTATGGACCAGCATCTCAAAGGCGTTATCAATTCCATCCATATTTTGCCTTTTTACCCATCTTCTTCGGATGACGGGTTCTCTGTGGTCAACTACAGCGCGGTCGATCCGCGTATGGGATCTTGGAGAGAGATCGATCTGATCAGTTCGAAATACAGACTGATGGTAGACGGTGTGATCAACCATGCTTCTCAGTTTTCGGACTGGTTCAAAGCTTATCTTGCAGGCGATCAGTATTTCAAGGAGTTCTTTATCGAGCTTGACCCCTGTACAGATCTGAGCAAGGTGGTCCGTCCCCGTGCGACACCTTTGCTGAGTGAGTTTATCGATGATGAGGGTAAGATACATAACATCTGGACCACTTTCAGCAAGGATCAGGTCGATTTGAACTATAAAAACCATCGCGTCTTGCGCAATGTACTTGATGCCTTGTTTTACTATATCGAAAAAGGAGCGACCCTTATCCGTTTGGACGCGATCGCTTTTATCTGGAAAGAGCTCGGTACGGAGTGTGTGCATCTGCCTCAAACGCATGAACTCATCCAGCTGATGCGCGAGGTACTGCATGAGGTGGCTCCGGAGGTGATCATCATCACAGAGACCAATGTGCCCCATCATGAGAATGTCTCCTATTTTGGAAGCGGTGACGATGAAGCCCAGATGGTCTATAACTTTGCCTTGCCTCCCTTGTTGGTACACTCTATCTTGCATGCAGACACAAAGACACTGACGCAGTGGGCGCAATCGCTCTCCTTGCCAAGTAAGAAAGTCTGTTTTTTCAATTTCACAGCAAGTCATGACGGCGTCGGACTCCGGCCTGTTAAGGGTATA
>JBFEYG010000261.1:0-2654 GCA_041562275.1 Sulfurimonadaceae bacterium
TATACCCGACCTGCGGATAGGTCTGAAAGAACTTCAAAAGATTGGCATCATACTGCAGCTTGACAGGGGTGTTCTTCTCATTGACCCTAAAGACAAACCGCTTGGACATCCTCTCTTCTGCAAACAGAGGAAGAGAAGAAAGCGAAAAATCTATTGCAGATGAGGCACCCTGATAAGCGTTATCATAGGTCATGATCGAGCCAAGTCTACCCTTTGCATAATAATCAATCGCATAATACCTCTTTCGATTAAGCGTATAGTAGACCGTATCATAAAGTTCGCCTTCTATCGGTAAAAGTAGGATAAGCTTATGGGTCTGAAAAGCGACATGGGCATCATAGCCCATCTTCAAAAGTGCAAACCAGGAGAAAAGCTTTGCCTCGTTCTCGCTCTTATAGATCCCTCGTGAGACCTTCTCTACCAAAAGATACTTTCCCCAGTCATTTAACTGCAGCCGATCAGAGATCTTGACCAGCTCATTGACAGTTGTCTCGTAGTCACTGCCGGCAAGCCTGTCCCAACCTCTGGCAATTGCATCTTTGGTGATATAGGCCTGCATGGAGAGCAGAATAGAAGTGTCATAATGCACTTCCAGATCAACACCGAAAAAATTCAGATAGAGCCTCTTCAGTTTTTCCGATATAGGCGGGATGATGATCTTTGTAAAGACCTTGGGCTTCTCAAGTTCCTCGGGCTGTTTTACGACAAGCACTTTTTTCTTCGGCTTGACTACCGTTGTCTTGACAGCTTTTGGAAGCTCTTTCGGTTTGTCTTCTTTATATCCGCTGATGCCTTGCGCCTCTTGGTAGGCTTTCCACTCTTTTTTCAAGAACTCGGAGAAGGCTTTGTCTCTGGCTTCTTTAAATGATGAGAAGGCCTGCTCTTGCTCCCGGAGATATTCCTCATAGGTCTGAGCGAAAAGAGAAGAGAACAGAAGGACGGATAAAATAAAAATACGCATGAAGACTCCTTGCAGTGCATCTTACAGCAAGAGGAATAAAAAGTACTTAAATCTATGCTCCGGTAAAATACCTGAGCTTAGAACGGCCACACCGCTTTGACCAGCTTGGTTCCCCAACCCTGCTCTGTCGCACGTTTGATGTCGCCTTCTGTCTTGTACATGATCTTTGCGTCAGCCATCTGCGCGGAGTTGATCTGATTGTTCTGATCGATATCAAATGGACGGATGACTCCGCTGAGCTGAATGATCTGCTTTTCGCCGTCAACCAATATCTCGCGTCTTCCTGAGATGAAATAATTCCCATTTGATAATATCTTCACGACTCTCGCCGATACCGTCGTATCAAAAGAGTTGTTATGCGAGGCATTTCCCGAGCCGTCAAAACTTGATGTCGAGTTGCCCGTAAAACCTATGTTGCCCACACGGTTAAGCTTGTTGGCGATGTCATCGACGGTATCACTTCCGCCTGTTGCCGTGAAGGTCCCGCCGCCCAAAGTTGTGACATCCGCTTCGGCTAATGATTTGGTATTTGAGTTTGAAGCTCTCGCGGCCTCAGAGATGACCACGGTGACGATATCATGCATATGCATCGCCTTGTGATCAGAAAAGAGAGGATTGTCTCCCTGTCCGAAGAGACTGCCTTGCGAGTCAAGGTTCTCATGTGTCTCACGTGAAGGAAGCTGTTCCACATACTCCGGCGGTTTAAAATCGATATCCGGGTCTACGACATGCTGAGAACAGCCCGAAAAACTTGCAAGTGCTACTGCTAATGTGAGATATATTTTATTCATGTATAATTCTAAGCAAATTAAGTTCCAATACACAAAGGATAAGTATGTCAACATTATTAGATCAGATCAAAACAGATATGAAAGAAGCGATGAAAGCCAAAGAGGTCGAAAAACGCGATGCATTGCGCCTGCTTCTTTCTGCTTTCAAGCAGGTAGAAGTCGATGAACGCAAAGAACTGACAGATGAAGACGTATCCAAGATCATCCAAAAACAGGTAAAACAACGCCAAGACTCTGCTGCCCAGTACAAAGACGCCGGACGGGATGACCTTCTTGAAAAAGAAGAGTCTGAGATCGCTACCTTTATGGTCTATATGCCAAAGCAGCTTGATGATGCTGAGCTTGAAGCAGCTGTCAAAGAGATCATTACTCAGGTCGGTGCTGAGTCTATGAAGGATATGGGGAAGGTTATGGGGGCTGCTTCTAAGTCTCTTGCTGGGAAAGCTGATGGGAAGCGGATTAATGAGGTTGTCAAAAAGTTGCTAGCGTAGCTTTTTTTGTTTGTAGGCTTGAGAGTATAAACACTTTTTCATAATTACCTTTTATTTAACGTGTCTCATCCTTTTTCTCCGCAAAAAGGACGCAAAAGCTCTCTCCGCGGCTTCAGGCTCGACGGCTGTCGAGTACCATCATTCCAAATAAACTTTAGCTAAAAACTCAAAACTCACTGCGTTCAAACAATTGAGTTTTCTTCACGCTAAACTTTATTCTCCATTCAGCCTTGCAGATGCTCTGACACATTCAAGTAGTAACGCATTAATGAATGTAAAAACTAATGTTTTTATTCCTAGCAAACTATATTAAACATAGTCACTTCACTATGTCGAGGAAGTTTCACAGAAGCCCTAGCTTCTGAATTGAATTATGCGTTACCACTTGATGCTCATCGAAACCTCTGCAAA
>JBFEYG010000262.1:0-2586 GCA_041562275.1 Sulfurimonadaceae bacterium
CTCTCGCAGGTGCTATACTGGCCGCTATCCCTTTGGTCTCTATTCTTGCGATGACATGGATGTATATCGATACCGAGGATAGTACGAAAGCCGTAGCGTTCTCACAGAACATTGTCTGGCTCATCGCTCCGTCTATGACCCTGTTCATAGCCTTTCCTCTGCTGATCAAAAAAGGGCTGAACTTCTATCCCAGCATGCTTATCTCCATCACATTGACTGTTTTTGCCTATTACAGCGTTATCTATTTTCTTGAGAAGTCCGGTATCCGATAAGACAAAAACCGGCGTTTAGAACGTCAGCTTGAAGTTAAGATAATAGGTCTGTCCTAGATCACCAAATTCGCTTCCCTTCTCTCCTCCGTACAGCATGGCTCCCAAGGCCAGCGTCATATCGTCAGCCAGAGAGTAGCTCAGTGTCGGCGAAAGGTAGAAACTGCCGTCGTCTGCACTGATGATCCCTGCCATAGTACCGTAGAGCAAGGCATCGAATTCATATCCGAGTGTCGACCCCAGATAGTCTTTGGAGCCTACAAGGTTGTTTTGTGCCCCCGAAGGAAGTCCCAGGGCCAGCTGATCTTCAAATGTCTTGGAGCTGTGCAGCCATTCGCCCACAAGTATCAATGAGTTATAAAATGAATAATCCGCCCCCAGCATGGCCTGGAAGAACTTCTCATCAAGCAGCTTGTCTTCAAACCATCCTCCCTCAGAGCGTAAGGCGACACCTGTCTCAAACAGCTCACCCTCAATCTCATAGCCGAGCATAGCCACGTCATCTGCCCAGATCATGTCCAGTGCGACATCTGCAACATCTAAATAGCCCTTGAGTCGTCCTGCATACTTGAAACTCTCATCCGCACGCTGTGCGGCTACGGCACTTATCTGGCTCAGATCGCTGGGCGAATAGGTATATATCAAAGAAAAAGCCCCGTAGACTTCATCCGGCTCAAGAGCAAGCGGGTTTCTCGGATTAAACAGATCGGTAGGATTCCAGATCCGTCCTACTCCCATACTGACCTTTTGCAGACCAAGACTGATCCGATGCTTTGCATCTGCATATCCACCGTAAAGCCGATGCAACTGAACATAGACCTCTCCCTCGCCATAATCATGCGCAGAGGTCTGTGTTGAAAAGGGAGTGTCCGAACGTACAGCGCTAAAAGCTTGGTACGAAGCACTGTTCAGATACTTCTCACCCAAATAGTTCTCTACATCACCGATAGCCGTTACAAACCAGTCGCCTTCTTGTATCGACTCGATAAGGCGGAACCGGTTGTAGTTGACAAGTGTGCGCTCGCCGTTTCCGTCTATAGGCGTAGAAAGCGTAAAGTTGCTGTTCTCAAAGGTCGTCTCAAACTCCACTGCACCCAATGTGCATGTCAGCAAAAGAGTGAACAGCAGCAGACGTATCATGAACGTATGGTGTCCTCGACGATCTCGCCGTCACGCAGGATGATCGAACGGCGTGCTTTTGAGATGACCATCGGGTCATGTGATGAGAAGATGATCGTCACCTTCTCATCCTCATTCAGACGGCGCATCAGCTCCATCAGCTTTTCTCCGTTTTTGGTATCCAGGTTAGCCGTAGGCTCATCCGCAAGGATAAGCTTTGGCTTGCTTGCCACCGCTCGTGCTATGGCAACGCGCTGCTGTTGTCCGCCGCTGAGATGATCCGGGAGTTTATCCAGATAGGCATCGATATCGAGCTCCTTCGCGACTTCCAAGACCCGTTTGTCGCATTCACTCTGCGAATAGCCCAAAAGACGCATCACATACTCGATGTTCTCTTTGACAGTGAGTACAGGGATAAGGTTGTAGGCCTGAAAGACAAACCCTATATGCTCGCGGCGAAAGACTGCCAAATCATTTTCGCCAAGGTCTGTGATTGTTGTGCCTTCCAGATCCACGCTTCCCTCACTCGGACTGTCCAGTCCTCCTATGATATTCAAAAGGGTGCTCTTCCCGCTTCCGCTAGGACCGGAGATGACGGCAAACTCTTCTTTTTCTATAGAGAGGTCGACTCCTTTGAGTGCTATGCTCTGGCTTTCGCTTCCTTCGTTAAATACCTTTTTAAGTCCTGTGATCGTAAGAAAATTCATTGTGCCTGCTCATTTATGGATTGGATGGGATTGCGTTTTTTAAGGGTACGGATCGGTATGATCGTTGCGGCCAAGGTTGCCAAGAACACACTCAAAAATGCACTTGTAAAATATTCAGGCTTGAGTATCGCATGAATGCTGGAGTCCATCCCGAAGATGGCAAAGGCATCACTCAGACTCGAGAGGTCCAGACCGTATACCTTGAGATACCATAAAAGTCCTCCCCCGATAAGTGCACCGATGATATAGCCCGTCATTGTGATCAATAAGGACTCATAGATGATAAGACGTACTATATCACTGAACTTTGTGCCTATCGCCATCATGATACCAAACTCCCTGACACGCTCAAGAACAGAGACCAATACCACACCGAAGATACCCAAGGTCGCGACGATAAAGATGAAGGCGGAACTGATCTGGTTATAGGTTTCCATCATCGCTTCGCCTTCATGCAGTGACGGGTACAGTTCTTTGTACGTATAGATGGC
>JBFEYG010000263.1:0-2544 GCA_041562275.1 Sulfurimonadaceae bacterium
ATGCCTCGAGAGAGTCCAGTCCTTCTTTTTCCTCTTCGATCTCACCAGATTCAGACGTCACTGCACCTTCTTGTTCCTGGAGTTCGATCGCGTAACCTGTGAGCATGGAAGCAAGACGGATATTGATACCGCTTTTTCCGATCGCTTTTGATTTTTGATCACTTGGGAGTATGACGGTCGCTTTCTTGTCTTCGCCTTCTGCTGTCTCTTGGATGATCACAGAGGAGATGATCGCCGGACTCATCGCACGTGAGATGAAAAGTTCAGGGATGTTTGAGTACTCGACACAGTCGATGTTCTCATTGTTAAGCTCTTCGCTTACCGCGTTGATACGCACACCCTTGACACCGACAGTAGCACCGACAGGATCGATTCTTGGATGCGTAGAATACAAGGCGATCTTCGCGCGTTCACCCGGAATACGTGCCGAATGTTCGATGATAACGGCTTCATCGTTGATCTCAGGTACTTCAAGACGCAGAAGTTCTTCCAAAAACTTCGGACTTGTACGTGAAAGTTCGATGATCATACCTTCGCTCTTGTCGACGGTAACACGGCGGACAACGGCTTTTAGGATATCGCCAGGTTTAAAGACTTCACCCTTGATACGGCTTTTCATCGGAAGGACTGCACGGATCTCATCAAGTTCCACAAAAGTGTTTTGTGCAGAGTCTACGCGTGTTACGCGACCTGAGATGATCGTTCCGACCTTGTTCCTGAACTTGTTGTACAGTTCATCTTCTACAAGACGCTGGATATGAAACTCGATCTCTCTGTGAAGCTGACCCGCCGCCGTACGGCCGTAATCCAAAAGTTTATGTTCGTATTGAAGCTGATCGTCGATCTCTACGTCTTCATCCAGCTCTTTAGCCTCAGTAAGAGAGATATAGGCATCGGCAAGTTCCCCTTCGAGTTCCGGTGCGTCATCGGCGACAACCTTGATGATCTGGAAAATACTCGCGGCACGTGTCTCCTCGTTGATCTCGACTTCATAATCAAAGTGATCAGAGATGACACGCTTTGCTGTTTGGATAAAAGCTGTCTTTAGCGCTTCTTTTACTTTTTCAGGTTCTAGACCTTTTTCGTGCGCGATCGATTCAATAATATCTACTATTTTTTCCATAAGTATTTCCTTCTAAAATTGTTAACATTGATAAGTTTAGGGGGCTAATCGATTCACCCGCTTAGGCACCGAAAAGAGGGGCCTTTGGTAAATCTTATCAAAAGAGAAACAAATTGTACAAAAAATAGGCTTAATACGTACTTTATTAAATTAAAGATATAATCGCGGTAATTAAAAGCCCAAGGGTGTCTTGCAAAGACTTTCTTCAAGAAGGATTTTGCGAGTAAAGTTGACAAAAAAAGGACTCCAAATGGAATTAAAGATTGTACGTTCAGATGTTTCCGGTAAACCAAAGAAGACAGATCTAAAAAAGATCGAAGATATAGTGGCTAAAGACGGTTCAGCCATCATCTATTTTGACAGAGACAATTCACACAAAGACCTAATCGCGCTCGGCGAGCATTTTGAAAACAGTGAAAAAAGTTTCTACATGAGAGAAGTCCGCTACGGTCTTAATGACAATGACTATATGTATGAGGTACACATTTTATAATTGCCCTTTGGCAATTATAAAATAACGTTGAATTGAAGTTGTGAAGCTCAGGCGTGTAGTTCATCTGCACGTGCTCCGAAGGAAGTGCTTTTGGGGTTTGGGCTCTGCTTGTTTCTGAACAAACTTCGTTTTGGCGTATAAAAATAATGAACAAAAAAGTATTTATTGAAACACTCGGATGCGCTATGAATGAGCGCGATACCGAGCATATGATCGCTGAACTCAAAGAAAAAGAGAGCTATGAGGTGACGACAGATTCGCTTGATGCGGATCTTATCATCATCAATACCTGTTCTGTGCGTGAACGTCCTGTTCATAAACTGTTTTCGGAGCTTGGCGGGTTTAACAAGAAGAAAAAAGCCGGTGCGAAGATCGGTGTCTGCGGCTGTACGGCTTCTCATCTGGGTAAAGACATCATCAAACGTGCTCCTTATGTGGACTTCGTCCTGGGTGCGCGAAATGTCTCCAAGATAACCGAGGTCCTGCATAAGCCCAAGGCGGTCGAGATCGATATCGATTACGATGAGAGTCAGTTTGCTTTCTCAGAGTTTCGCGGGTCAAAGCATAAAGCCTATGTCAATATCTCTATAGGGTGTGACAAGTCCTGTACCTTCTGCATCGTTCCAAAGACACGCGGGGACGAGATCTCGATTCCTACGGATCTGATCCTTCGTGAATGCGAAAGAGCAACGGATGCAGGTGCACAGGAGATCTTTCTTTTGGGTCAGAACGTCAACAATTACGGCCGCCGTTTCTCTGGTGAACATGAAAAAGTGAACTTTACGGAGCTGCTTCGCCGGATTTCTAAGATAGACAAGGTTAAACGTATCCGTTTTACCTCTCCGCATCCTTTTCATATGGATGACGAGTTCCTTGAAGAGTTTGCTGCCAACCCTAAGGTCTGCAAGTCCATGCATATGCCTTTGCA
>JBFEYG010000264.1:0-2535 GCA_041562275.1 Sulfurimonadaceae bacterium
CTTTTACTGGGTGCGATGGCGATGGGTGTCGGGATCGGTGCTTATATCGATATTCCTTCTGTACTTATTGTTGTGGGCGGTTCTTTGGGCTCACTGCTCGTCGGTTTTAGAATGGAGCAGATGAAGGGTTTTGTCAAGATCTTTATGATCGCGATCAAGCCGCCTCAGGAAGACCTTCCTGAACTGATAAAGAAACTTGTCGAGTATGCTACACAGGCTCGTAGAGACGGTATACTTTCCCTGGAAGCAGCTGCGAACACAGAGGAGAACACGTTCTTGAAGCAGGGCCTTTCCATGGCTGTCGACGGAAACGAGCCGGATACGATCAGGGATCTGTTGGAAATCGAGATGGATCAGACCAGCACGCGCCATAAGGGGAATGCTGCGATCTTTGATCAGTGGGCAGGTTTTGCCGGTGCGATGGGTATGATCGGTACGCTTATCGGTCTTGTCGCGATGCTTTTGAACATGGCGGATCCTTCTGCCATCGGTCCTTCAATGGCGGTTGCCTTGCTGACTACGATGTACGGTGCGATGATCGGTAATATCTTCGGTGCTCCGATCGCGAATATCCTTCTTATCCGTAATGACGAGGAGAACCTTGTCAAAGAGGTCATCCTTGAAGGTATCATGTCTATCCAGGCAGGGGACAACCCTCGTACACTGGAATCAAAGCTCCTCTCTTTCCTTTCGCCTGGCGATCGTGTAAGCCAGTTTGAATAAGCGCAGGCAGGCCTGATGGGTAAAAAAGCCAAACCTTGCGACTGTCCCAAATGTCTTCCGGCATGGCTGGCGGCATTTGGGGACTTGATGAGTCTTCTTCTGTGTTTCTTCGTACTCCTTCTTTCGATGTCAAGCATGGATGCGAAAAAGATCTCTGAGGCTATCGGTTCTCTTGCCGGTGCGATGAGTGTCCTTGAAGGCGGTACGAAGACGGAGATATCCAAGCAGCGTATTTTGGAGTCGACTCCGATAGAAAACCGTGATGAGAGTTCAGAGCAGGTCAACCGTATTCAGCAGGCGATCGCTGAGATGAACGAGATGATGGAAAAGGGAAAAGGTCCTGCTGTCACACTCTCTGAAAGCGAAGAAGGTTTTGTCCTGCGTCTGCCGGCAAACCTGCTGTTTAAAGTCGGTGAAGCAAAGATCGAGAGTGATGATGCTCTTTTGTTCTTAAAGCGTATCGCATTGTTGATACAAGAACTTCCCAATGACCTTGAAGTGAGTGTACGCGGGCATACGGATAACCAAAGCCCGGGGACCAAAAGCGGTTTTCAAGACAACTGGCAACTCTCGTCGGCACGTGCTATATCGGTCTTGAAAGAGCTGCTTGTAGGCGGAGTCAAGGCGGACAGGATGCATGCTGCAGGTTTTGCAGAGTTCAGGCCCGAAGCGAGCAATGCTACCGTCAAAGGGCGCGAAAAGAACCGCAGGGTCGAACTCTATTTTTACGCACGAAAAAATGATAATAAATCTGAACTGCAGCAATCGGTTCTGGATAAGGCAAAAGCACTTAATCAATGATACGAATCCTCAGCTTACTTGTATTTCTAGCGTTCACGGCTTTTGCTGAGACGCTCGAAGTCCCGACAATAAACCTGTCACTTTCATCACCGGAAACGCCGGAAGCATTGGTCTCTTCGATCAATGTCATCTTGATGCTGACTATCCTCTTTCTGGCACCGAGTCTGCTCTTGATGACGACTACTTTTACGCGATTTGTGATCGTGTTCGGTTTTTTGCGCCAGGCGATGGGGACGCAGCAGATACCTCCGACCCAGCTTTTGGTCTCTTTGGCACTTTTACTGACGATCTATGTGATGGAACCGGTAGGGCTTAAGGCGTATGAGCAGGGAATCAAGCCCTATGTTGCAGAACAGATAGACTATGAAACGGCCTTTGAACGTACTACGGAGCCTTTTAAGAACTTCATGATCCGTAATACGCGAGAAAAAGACCTGGCTCTGTTTTTCAGGATTAGAAAGATGGAAAACCCTCAGACGATCAAGGATGTTCCGCTTTCTGTCATCGTACCGGCCTTCATGATATCAGAGCTTAAGACAGCCTTTGAGATAGGGTTTTTACTCTTTTTGCCTTTTTTGGTCATCGATATGGTCGTGGCCTCTTTGCTGATGTCAATGGGTATGATGATGCTGCCTCCGGTTATGATCTCCTTGCCTTTTAAGATACTTATCTTTGTACTTGTAGACGGGTGGAACCTGCTTGTAGGCAATATGATTGCCAGTATAAAATAGTTTAAAAATTATAGGATAGTAATGAATTGTGAATATTTTGGGGTCTGCGGCAGCTGCAAGCTTTATGATCTGAGTTATGAAGAACAGCTTGAACAAAAGCTGACGAGCGTTAAAGAGCTTTTTGAAGAGATATACAGCGGTGATTTCGATATTGCACGTTCAAAAGAAGAACATTATCGTGCCCGCAGTGAGTTTAAAGTCTGGCATACAGATGAAGAGATATCATATGCGATGAACAGGCTTGATAAAGAGGGCGTTGTTCAAATCGAGAGATGTCCTA
>JBFEYG010000265.1:0-2512 GCA_041562275.1 Sulfurimonadaceae bacterium
ACCCGAACGAGATCCTCAGGTCAGCACTGTTCACTTCTTCCAATGATGAGATGGTCCTGATCAAAGATATCGAGCTCTACTCGACTTGTGAACACCATCTGCTTCCTATTATCGGGCGTGCTCATGTCGCGTATATACCGGATGGAAAAGTCGTTGGTCTTTCGAAGATACCGCGTGTGGTAGACGTCTTTTCGCGACGTATGCAGATACAAGAGCAATTGACAGAGCAGATCGCAGATGCGATCATGAAGACGATCCAGCCAAAGGGTGTTGCGGTAGTGATCCAGGCACGTCATATGTGTATGGAGATGCGCGGGGTCGAAAAGATCAATTCTACGACGACGTCTTCCGCACTGCGCGGGCTGTTTAAAAAAGACGAGAAGACAAGAGCCGAGTTCTTCAGTCTGATCAATGCACCTGTGGGGAACAGGTATTAATTCCCTATGCCGCTAAATTCCCTTCGAGACCGTATCAAAGGCAAAAACTTCTCTCCGGCATTCGGGACGATAACCGAGATCAACGCCAATATTGTCTTGGCCAAGGGTCTTAAGGTCAGTATAGGGGATACAGTCACTATAGTATCAAGGGATACCCAGGCGAGTACTATGGGCATGGTGACTGAGATAAGGGATGCGACCTTTGCCATAAGTCCTTTTTCTTTTATAGAAGGCTATTGTGCGGGCGATGAAGTCTTTTTGAAACAAAACGGGATGAAGATCGATGTCGGAGATGCTCTTTTGGGCCGTGTGGTCGATCCGTTCATGACGCCAATCGACGGCAAAGGATTCGTGAAAAGCTCTTCACAGACTTCTATGATCAAAAAACCGATCGCTGCTATGGCAAGAGGGATGATAGACGAGAAGTTCTCTGTCGGGGTCAAGACGATAGACACGCTTTTGTCTTGCGGAAAAGGTCAGAAACTCGGTATCTTCGCCGGTTCTGGAGTCGGTAAATCGACGCTGATGGGGATGATCGTAAGAGGATCTCAGGCACCGGTGAAAGTGGTGGCTCTCATCGGAGAACGCGGACGCGAGGTCCCCGAGTTTATCGAGAAGAACCTCGGCGGGGATCTGACGAATACGGTTATTATCGTCGCTACAAGCGATGACTCTCCCTTGATGCGTAAGTACGGCGCCTTTGCTGCGATGAGCGTAGCTGAGTATTTCAAAGAGCAGGGCCATGATGTCCTCTTTATGATGGATTCAGTGACCCGTTTTGCGATGGCTCAGCGTGAGATCGGCCTCGCTCTGGGCGAACCGCCGACCTCAAAAGGATATCCGCCATCAGCGCTTACGCTTCTTCCGCAGCTGATGGAGAGAGCGGGGAAAGAAGAGGGAAAGGGTTCGATCACGGCATTTTTTACGGTTCTGGTCGAAGGGGATGATATGAACGATCCGATCGCCGATCAGTCGCGTTCTATCCTTGATGGGCACATTGTCCTCTCTCGGGAGTTGACAGATTTTGGCATCTATCCTCCGATCCATATCCTTAACTCTGCGTCGCGTGTGATGAACGATATCATCACGGCAGAACATTTCGAAGCGGCACGAAAATTCAGACGTCTCTATACATTATTAAAAGAAAATGAAGTCTTGATCCGTATCGGCGCCTATACCGCCGGCAATGACAAGGAGCTGGACGAGGCTATTTCGAAAAAAGAGAAGATGGAAAAGTTCATATCGCAAGGCTCCCATTTTATCTCGGAGTATGACGAGAGCGTGCAGATGCTCATCTCCTTGATGAATGAATAACTAAAATATTTCTTAAGCCATATTTTCTACAAATTAATCTTAAGCATAAACTTAACAAATATCTAATATCATCTCGTTATCGAAAGAGGACAAAAATTGTCTTAATTAGAAATTTTGAGTATTATTATCAAAACTAGCAAGATCTGGTTGAAATGATAAAGACTTAAACCAAAAGGAATTATATGCAAGCTTATTTAGATAACAACGCAACAACTCAGATGGACCCTAAGGTTGTCGAAGCGATGCTGCCTTATATGACTGAGTTGTTTGGAAATCCAAATTCACTACATAAGTTCGGAACTAAGACACATCCGGGGCTAAGAAAAGCGATCGACCAGGTGTACAAGGGAATCGGTGCAACAGATAATGATGATATCGTTTTTACATCATGTGCTACTGAGTCGAATAACTGGGTACTAAAATCGATCTGGGCTGACCTTATGCAGCATGGTGATAAAAACCATATCGTCACGACAGAGGTTGAGCACCCTTCGATCCTTTCTACGTGTAAGTATCTGGAAGAGCACTGTGGCGTCAAGGTCACTTATCTTCCGGTAAACGATCAAGGCGTTGTAGAAGCACATACCGTCAAGTCGTTTATCACGGACAGAACAGCTTTAGTCTCTGTTATGTGGGCAAACAATGAGACAGGTATGATCTTCCCGATCAAAGAGATCTCTGAAATCTGTACTGAAAAAGGTGTTCTTTTCCACACAGACGGTGTTCAGGCTGTTGGTAAGATTCCGGTTAATGTCTCTGAG
>JBFEYG010000266.1:0-2358 GCA_041562275.1 Sulfurimonadaceae bacterium
CGGCTCATATCCCAGTCCTGTACGTGAAGACTCGATATCCGCTTCGGTATGAAACTGGTACGATCCGATAAATGGGTTGGGGATATATTCACATGTAAAATCAGTGCCCAGCTCTTTTTGCAAAATATCGACGATGTCTTGGAAGGATCGGGCCTTACCTGTACCCACATTGTAGATACCGCTTTCGTTTGGATGCATGGCTTTGATATTGGCCTGGATGATATCTTCGATGTAGATGAAGTCTCTTAGTATCTTGTCCGAGTCCTCAAAAAGTCTAGGGTTCTTGCCTGCCAAAAGCTGATGACCGAACTGGATGACCATCGAAGCCGTCGTGTTTTTGAAGTATTCACGCGGACCGTAGACATTAAAATAGCGAAGGCCTACGATAGATATCTTGGCACTTTTTATATACTCACGTGACAGGTGGTCCATAGAAAGTTTTGAAAAACCGTAGACATTTTGAGGGGATTCTCTACCTACACGCTGCGGTGACTCTGCGTCACCGTAAGTCGCACCCGATGATGCATAGATCATGTTAGCTCCATGGGCCACTGCCATATCCAAAAGATCTTTATAAGCATTGACATTGGTGCGTATCATAAGGTCTTGTTCAAGGGCTGTCGTGTCCGAGATAGCTGCTTCATGGAAGACATAGTCAAACTTGTAGTTCTCTCGTAAGTTTCTCATCCCTTCAGGGTCATTGATATCCCCGCTGATGACTTCACCTCTAAAACCCAAAAGGTTTTTGAAGTGTCCGAAACTTTTAAGGTTTCCGTTTGATAATGTCTCTCCGCTTCGAAAACAGTCGTAAACGACGACCTTTGCCTCGGGATGGTTCTCTTGAAAATAAAAAGCCAGATTAGAGCCGATAAATCCTGCTCCGCCTGTAATCAGGATCGTTTTTCCGCTTAGATCTTTGTCTGTATATCTCATAAAAAATGCCTTATGATAGTTGTAATACGCGATTCTATCAAAAATGAGTTAATATAAAAGTAAATGTCCGATCCGGTGTGGATTGATATATAAATAAATGTTAACTGAACTATAAGATGTTCCATTATATAATCGCTCATTATTATACCTTGGAGATCTCTTATGAAAACTATTATTCTTTTTCTTTTTTTTATGAGCACCATGCTTATCGCATCTGAGGGCTCAGATCTGTACAAACAGTGTGTTGCCTGTCATGGCATAAAGGCAGAGAAGAAAGCATTGGATCGGTCCGAAGTCATTGCCGGGTGGGACACTTCTAAGATCGAGGCTGCCCTGCAGGAGTACAGGAGCGGTAACCGAAATGTCAGGGGTATGGGGAAATTGATGAAGGGCAAAGTCGCAGCCTATTCAGACGAAGAGATACACGCAGTCGCTGAATATATCTCGGCACTTAAGTAGGATACTATGCGTAAACATGATGATCACCGACAGGCTTCTGCCTGGTTTGAAGAGTTTTATAAAGCCAACTTCTTAAATGCCGCTTCTATCCCCTGGGCAAAGATGCACCCCAATGAACATCTGCAAGAGTATCTGCAGAACAATCTCCCCCAGGGCAAAGCTCTGGTAGTAGGCTGTGGGCTGGGTGATGATGCTGTCGCACTGAGCGAGGCAGGCTTTGATGTCACTGCCATAGATGTGTCTAAGTCCGCTATAGCCTGGTGTGAAGAGCGCTTTGAGGGCTACGGTGTCGAGTTCAAAGTCCAGGACATCTTCGAACTTCCGCCCGAGATGATCGGTGCGTATGACTTTGTCTTTGAATCCCTCACTATCCAGTCTCTTCCTCTGATATTCAGAGACAAGGTCATCACTGCAATTGCTTCGCTGCTTTGCTCTGAAGGAAGACTTCTTGTTGTTGCCAACGGTAAAAATGCAGGGGAAAAGTATCAGGGACCGCCTTGGCCTTTGGAGATGAACGAGGTCAAACTCTTTACCAACAAGAACATGCGTGAACTGGAATTCAGTATCTTAGAAGACCCTTCTAAACTTTCGACCCTGAAGTTCAAAGCACTCTATCAAAAACAGTAACCGCTATTCATCCGGCAATTTGTACTCTTTCTTGCGGCGTTCTTTTTCTGCCGCTTCATTGAGTTCTTCTTCCCCGTCAAAAAGCACTGTGTTCATCATCTTGTCTTTATCGTCAAACTGACCCGTTTTGATCGCCCACATCACGCCGATCAAGGCCAAAGCACCCAGGATCAAAGAGATACCCAGCATCATGATGACTATACCGTTAGACATGATCTTTCCTTTGTATATTCTTCTCTTCTTACGCTTTTCATCTGTTCCACTTCCATTTTATCCGGATCGAGTTTCCTACGACCAGCAAAGAGCTGAATGACATGGATACTGCCGCTATCAGAGGAA
>JBFEYG010000267.1:0-2358 GCA_041562275.1 Sulfurimonadaceae bacterium
GACGGACCTGTTCTTGGGTCTCTTGCCGGTAATGGTTCAAATATTTTAATTGCATCATGATATGCAATTTTAGCATATTACGGAACACTAAAGGCGGATGCCGTTCATAGGACTAAGGCTTTACAGTCTAAAGCCTTATAATGTACCTAGGGTGTAATATATCTGAGGTAGGATTGACGGATGTACTCTATCTCGCCACTTTTCTTCATCTCCTGAAGTACGGGGGTGATTATAGGGATAAGATGGCTGTTCTTTTTGTGTACAAAATGATACAAAGGGAGTCGTGTAAGTGCAGAACTGACCGGTTTGATATCCTCATACTCATGCGAATAGTACAGGCGCAGGCCTGCTAGTTTCGGGATGACGAGGATCTCTGTCTTGTCTTGAAGTAAGGCTGTAAAGGCTTCTTTAAAACTTAGAACGACCTCTTTGGGGATATCTTTCGTCGCCTGTTCTATAAACTTGGTCCCTTTGATGATGGTGAGTTTGTGTCCTTGCAGGTCACTCCACTTCTTGATATGCAAAGTGCTGTTTTTACTAAAGGCGATGGCTTCAACGGAGATGATCTCTACAGGCACCTGTCTCAGGTTTGGATAGAGCTGAGTGATTTTCTTAATACGCACAAGCTCTCCATCTGTCTGGCCGGAATTTGAACGCTGTAGGGACTCTTCCAGAGGAAGGAACAAGATTTCTATATCGATACCTGCTTTTGTATAGGCTTTTTTTAAGACCTGTGATGCGATCAACATCACCGTATTGTCTTCTCCTCCGGAAAAAGTATAGACACGTGCCTCCAACATGAAAGGGAGTAAGAGAAATAGAATAAGAACATGTTTCATGATGACAGTATATCACGCATTTATGATGGTTAGAATATATATTATGAGATGATCGGGTACAAATAATCTATCTTGTTACGTTTTTCATCTAACTTTAGGGATGGGAAAACTATACTAAAGAAAAAATTTACAGGATGCCTCTTTTGTCTAAAACGATCACCATTATTGATACCTTCGGATTTCTTTTTCGCAGTTTTTATGCCCTGCCGCCGCTGAAAAACCAAGAGGGGTTTCCGACGGGTCTTTTAACCGGTTTTACCAATTTTATTGCAAGTATTGAGAAAGAGCATAACACGGACTATATCGTCTTTGCCTTGGATATGAAAGGGCCGACGTTCCGAAACGAGATAGATCCCGAGTATAAGGCACATCGTCCATCTCCGCCGGAAGAGCTTATGCTGCAGCTTCCCATTGCTATAGAATGGGTGGAGAAGATGGGGTTTTCGACGGTGTCTCAGGCCGGATATGAAGCGGATGACCTCATAGCATCCGTTGCGAAGATGGCCAAAGAACAGGGGATGAACGTGCGTATCGTGTCTCACGACAAGGATCTTTACCAGATGATCGATGACGGGAAGGTCGTGGTGGTAGATGCGATCAAGCGTAAAGAGATCGACGAAGATGCCTGTATAGAAAAATACGGTATCCATCCCAATCAGTTTACCGACTATCAGTCTCTGCTTGGCGACAGTGCGGATAATGTCCCCGGAGTGAAAGGTGTGGGCAAGGTGACGGCCCAAAAGCTTCTGAACGAATATGGGACGCTACAGGGCATATACGACCATATCGACGAGGTCAAGCCTGCCGGCCTTCAAAACAAGCTCAAGACCTTTGAAGCCGATGCATGGCGGTCACAGAAGCTGGTGACACTGGTGGATGATATCTTTGATGAACTTGACTTCTCGCGTTTTGTACTGACCTATGAAAATCCCTTTTTAGGTATTGTAGATGATTTGCACAAGTACGAGCTGAACGGGATCTTGCGTCAACTCAAAGCAAAGGGGATGATAGCAGATATTCAGCCAAGCAAGAAAGAAGAGAAACCGCAGACACCTCGGCAGGAATTTGAATATGTACTGCTTGACAATGAACAGAAGCTTTTTGATGTCATCAACGCGATCCCAAAAGAGAGTATTGTCGCCTTGGATACGGAGACGACAGGTCTGGACTCAAGCAAAGACTCCCTGGTGGGTTTCAGTTTTGCTTATGAGCAGACAAGAGGTTATTATGTGCCTTTGGCCCATGCCTATCTGGGTGTCGGCGATCAGGTCTCCAAAGAGATCGGTGTTCGCGCACTCAGAGAACTCCTTGACTTTAAGATCATCGGGCACAACCTGAAATTCGACTTGAAGTTCATCTGTCCTTATCTTGGTATTAAGAGCTACAGACTCTATGCAGATACGATGATATTGGCCTGGCTGGTCAATCCGGAAAAGCCTGTAGGCCTGGACAAACTTTCCGAACTTTATTTCAAACACAAGATGATCTCGTTCAAAGAGACGGTAAAAAAGGGTGAGAA
>JBFEYG010000268.1:0-2167 GCA_041562275.1 Sulfurimonadaceae bacterium
GCATTGGACGCAGTGATATTTTCCACATCCGCACCTTCGGGAAGGGTGAAACTGCGTTCAAACTTTCCAAAGGCAGTCTCTACACGATGGTAATCTTCTTCTTTGACCTCTTTTTTATGTTTTCGCTCACCTGAGATCGTGATCATATTACCCTTTACGCTGATATTGATATCTTTCTTCTTGACTCCGGGAAGATCGACATCGACATGATAGGCAAACTCACCTTCCCGCGTATTTACAACGGGTTTAAACCCGCTTAAAGAAGACCCTTCTCTGTCAAATTCATTCAATAACTCATTAAATCTGCTGCCAAAGTCTTTCAACTCGCCTAAGGGATGATATTTTGTAAGTAACATAATAAACTCCTCATCTAAAGATTAAAAGAAGAAGCCGATCAAATATAACTTCTTTTTATGAGTATACTCCAAAAAAAGAACGAAGTCCATCACCCAAAAGGGTGAGTGTTTTATTATATTTCAGGGTGTTCTTCTATATCTTTAAAGTCGGAACGCCGTCTTTTCAGATCTTCCCTGTACTTCATGAAATCACCGAAATCAAAGAACATCTCATAGCGTGAGTGCCTCTCTTTTAAAGCTTTGGAGTGTTTTATCGGGCACCAGAACTGCTCCGTCCGTGCCGCGATCTCTCGTACATAGGCGATCACCCCGTTAAAGTACTCGCAATACCAGCAGTTTATCTTCTCCACCCTGTCCAGGTAGAAGAGGTTATATCTGTCCATGACGACATAATCTTTTCGTTTGACTTTGGGGATCTTGTAGATGGGAAAACAGATGCTTTGATAGATCGTCGCAAAGATATCTACGACCAGAGTAGGCAGCATCATCCCCCAGATAAAGGGTATGGTAAACACCGCCAACACAGGAAAAGAGGAGAGGTACTTGATGGAACTGATGAGTTTCATCCGTCCCTCTTTCACAACATTCTCTTCGAACTTGATCTTTTCATTTTCTATCTTGTAAAAAAACTCTTTCTCTTTGTGCTGAAGCTCTTCGAGCAGCTCGTCTTCTAGCGTTTTGATCTGCGCTATTATCTCATTTACTCTTCTGTCCATCTTGTCTCATTTCAGATTAATATGATATTACAGGCTGTAATAGAACAAGTATAACACCATTGTGTCATATTTCTACTATCATCGTATCTTCTGCAAACAGCAGATTACACTCTTTAATTAATCAATAAGCTCAGTTGGCCTATCATAAGTGATATATATACGTTCTATCTCTTACTATTTTATTGAAGGAATACGATGTTAAACCCTCTCTCAACAGATCAGCTTTATCACAGCTGTGATCCTGGCTCTTTTTCATTCTCAACAACAGCAGAATTGGAGGTTCTTGAACAGCCTATCGGTCAGCAGACTGCCCTTGATGCTGTTGATTTTGCCGCCAATATCAAACAAAATGGGTATAACCTCTATGCGATGGGACCTTCCGGAAGCGGAAAACACACGGCTATTCTACATTTTTTGCAGCAAAAAGCATCGAATGAGACAATGCCGAAGGACTGGTGTTATGTCAACAACTTCAAAGACCCCAGAAAACCGGTTGCCATTGAGCTTGCATCAGGACAGGCAAGACAGTTCAAAGATGATATCTATGAGCTTATCGAACTTCTCAAAGTCGTATTGCCTTCCGTCTTTGAAAGCGATGCCTACATCAATCAGCGTGAGATGATCAATCAACGTTATCTTGACCAGCAGACGGATATCTTCAAGGAGCTCCAGGAAGAAGCGGCCAAACACGACGTCTCTATGAAGGTCAGTGCCCCCAGCCAAGTGACCTTTGCACCTGTGATCGACGGCAAAGTCCTTTCGGCTGCCGAGTTCAAACAGATAGAAGGCAAACAGAAAGAGGAGATCACACGCAAACTTGCCGAGTTTGAGGCCATCGTCAAAGAGGGTCTGCACAGGGTCGGTATGCTTAGCAAGGCGCAGCAAAAAGAGTTTAAGTCACTTGACCGCAAGATCACCCAAGATGCCGTTGAATCGATCATCGATGAAGTCCGCCGCAAGTATGCTGATATACAAAAGGTTGTAGACTACCTTGATGCTCTGCAAAACGATGTCATACGCCACGTCCGTGATTTTTTAAGCAAACCGGATGAGATGGCTGCATTGCCTCCGTTTATGCAGGAGTTTTACGCTCCC
>JBFEYG010000269.1:0-2012 GCA_041562275.1 Sulfurimonadaceae bacterium
GAATTTGGGGATTAAAAACCCGACTCTGCCTACAACGGAAACTCGCTTGGCGGTATGTTCGTGCAAAAGAAAAACCTCTTTTCACTTGCGCATTACAAGATGATCGCTGACATCATCCGCTTTAACAAAGAAGCCAACAGACATGTCGACACCAACAGCTCTGAACTCGACCAGTCTCTAGGATCTTATCTGAGCTCCTACTCCGATGTCTTCAAAGAGCGATATCTGCTGCCTATGGGCGCGGCTATATGGTCGACTCCCAGTGAGCAGATGCATGATTTTCCCGCACGTACCTTTTTGCAGTTCTTTAAAAACCACGGGCTGCTTGGTGTCACGACACAGCACCAATGGCTTACTGTCAGCCGCGGTTCTGTCAACTATGTCAATGCGATCTCCAAAAAGATCTCGGGAGAGATCATCCTCAATAGTCCTGTAACTTCCGTCTCTAGAAACAAAAAGGGTGTTACCCTCCACATGGATAACGGTACCAGCAAGCATTACGATAAGGTCGTCATGGCGATGCATGCTCCCGAAGCCTTAGCGCTTTTAGACGATGCGACTGTACATGAGCAGGAGATACTTTCCTGTTTCGCCTATAAAGAGAACCAGGCCGTGCTGCATAATGACACCAAGGTCCTCTATCCGGACAGAAAAAGCTATGCGGCATGGAACTACAAGACAGGCGGCAAAGACAATGCCGTAACGCTCTCCTACTGGATCAACACCTTGCAGAACCTGCCTACAAAGAATGAATACTTTGTCTCTTTGAACGAGACCGCTCAGATCGATAATATCATCGAAGAGATCTCGTATGAGCATCCGCAGTTTGATGCCAAAGCGATACAGGCACAGACACGGCATGACGAGATCGACGGTGATATGAACACCCATTTTGCGGGTGCATACTGGCGCTACGGATTTCACGAAGACGGACTCTGGAGTGCCGAACGTATCGCAAAAAAGATGGGATGTGCATTATGAACCATCTGTTTTTTGAAGGCAGTGTCTATCACAAACGTTTCCAACCTCACACCCATGAGTTCACTTACCCTTTTTATCTGCTGGACATCAATATCAATACTATCAGCAGTTTGAAGAACGCTCTGTTCTCTCTGGGTGGTCTGAACCTCTTTTCTTTTAAGGCCAAAGACCATTTCGGTTCGAGCAAGGACTTCAGAGAGAACATCTGCGAACTCTTAAAAAAGTTCGGTCTTGAGGCTGCAGACGAGATGCGTTTTATCACGCTGCCACGAGTCTTCAACTTCGTTTTCAATCCGATCAGTCTGGTCGTACTTATCAAAGACGGCACACCAACGCATCTGCTTGCAGAAGTACACAACTACAACGGCGGAAACATCGTCTATCCCGTTGAACTGGAGTCTGTCAAAGAAGGCTTATACAAAGGGGCTGTCGATAAGGATATGCACGTTTCTCCATTTTTTGACCGCACAGGGAAATATATGTTTTCGCTTCAGTACTCTGAGAAGACGATCAATCTGAGCGTGACCCTGTATGAAGAGGGAGAGAAAAAGCTCATTGCGGCCTTTAACGGGAAGTCGCTTCCTTTTTCCGTATCAAGCATCATCCATCTTCTGATCCGCCAGACATTTTTGACCTTTGGTGTGGTAACACGAACGCTCTGGCAATCATTCAAGCTTTGGCGTCAAGGCCTAAAATGGCATACGCCTATTCAACTCGACCAAACAAGGAGGTACTGATCATGAAAGGTTTTTGGAATAATATCGGACACAAATTTTTAAACAAGATAGAGACAGGAAGTCTGCAGGTACGTTTTCCCGACGGAACCGAAAGGAACTATGGAAACGATCAGGCTCCTTTTGTCAAGCTTACCCTTCACAAGAGTGCATTTTTCAGGCGTATCGCATTGTATGGAGACATCGGTTTTGCAGAGAGCTATATGGACGGTGATTTTGACACGGATAACCTGACCGGGCTTATCATGCTCTCGCTTATCAATTCCGAGAGACTGGGCACAACAAGCGAAAATGAGA
>JBFEYG010000270.1:0-1851 GCA_041562275.1 Sulfurimonadaceae bacterium
ACGGTTGGGATCAAGCTTAAGGTTTTTGAGTTTTTGTGTAAAAGAGCTGTCAAAGGTGATCTTGTCCTGTTTGTAAAAAGACTGAATCGTACAGTAGGAACAGTCGAACCCGCAGCTCTCAACGGCGTCAAGGGTCATAAGATTGCAGCAGCGTGTCTCTTCGGATGCGACAGGGCACATTCCAAGACCGAAGCCTTCTTTCTCCTGTGTGACAAACTTGAACTTCTGTTCGGAACGCAGTATGCTGGGGTTAAAACCGTCATAGGAGTTGGGTCTGTTCTTTACCTCTTCATAGACCTTGGTGATACGCTGAAGGATGACCTTTGAGTGGATATGCTCAGGCCAGATCTCGATGATGTTTTTCTCATCCCACATCTCAAAATCATTGGCCATTTCGATGATAAGGCGAAGTTGCTGAAAAGAGAACTTATGCGCATAGGCCTTGGTCTTGATAAAGCTCTGTTGCTCAGGCGGAAGTTTGCTATAGTAGGTCGATTTGATCGAAGTCTCAAATTTTTCTTTATAGGTGTTCATGGGTGAAATTATAACGAGTTTACATACCTTCTAAAACAAGTCATAGATTTTGATATTGAACCTTAGCGCTATCATGTCCATGTTTGTAAAGAGATCAAGTTTGAAATATTTATGTTTATAGTAGAGCATCGGAAGCACAAAGGGACTTTGGTCTTTTTTCCCTTCGGTGCACTCGACAGAGTTTAGCAGACCTTCAAAACAGTAACCTTCTTGATAGCCTCCGACCAGATGTAATCCAAAGGAATCGTTAAAGTGGAAAAGATATCCTGCCCCGTAGGCATCCACATCTTTGCCTCTGGAATTGATAAAATGATTGTAGCTTAAGCTGTATCTGTCATCATAAATATATTCCAAACCATAGGCTTTATGCGTATCATTGTACTCTTTGCCTGTACTGTCATTTTCTGTCCAGTGCAAAGAGTAGATATAAGCAGTCAGAAAAAGCTCGTTCTTCTGATCTGCGTCATCCGCATTGGCAAAGGTCAAAAGGAATATAAGTAATAAGTATCTCATTGGTGTATTATAGCTAGAAAGTCCGAGGCTTTGATACCGTATCTTTAATACAGTTTTCCCAACAGGTCGAGGTGTGTCAGATAGAGTCTCAGGTCAAACTCGAGTTGATGATAGGAAGGTTCCATATGTTCGCAGAGGCTGTAGAAGGCTTTGTTGTGTTCTTTTTCTTTAAAATGGGCCAACTCATGCACGACGATCATCTGTAAAAAAGCCTCAGGAACATTCTTGAACATGGAGGCGACACGTATCTCATTTTTGGCCTTGAGCTTTCCGCCTTGGACTCTGGAGACAAAACGGTGGGTTCCCAATGCATTATGGATTACATTGATCTTCCCGTCATAGACCGCTTTGCTCAAGGGGGCTGATTTTTTCATATAACTGTTTTTCAGCTCAGTCACATAGATAAAAAGAGCCTTGTCTGTCTTGATGGCATGTGCCGAGGGGTATTTGTTCAGAAGATACTCGGAAAGTTTTTGTTTATGAATGAGTTGACGGACCTGTTCTTGGGTCTCTTGCCGGTAATGGTTCAAATATTTTAATTGCATCATGATATGCAATTTTAGCATATTACGGAACACTAAAGGCGGATGCCGTTCTTAGGACTAAGGCTTTATAGTCTAAAGCCTTATGGTGTACCTAGGGTGTAATATATCTGAGGTAGGATTGACGGATGTACTCTATCTCGCCGCTTTTCTTCATCTCCTGAAGTACGGGGGTGATTACAGGGATAAGATGGCTGTTCTTTTTGTGTACAAAATGATACAAAGGGAGTCGTGTAAGTGCAGAACTGACCGGTTTGATATC
>JBFEYG010000271.1:0-1802 GCA_041562275.1 Sulfurimonadaceae bacterium
TCTCACTTTCAGACCTTACATTATTGATAAGGTCAATGCGCGATTTGACCTTCTGAACACAGAAAGATGCTAAGATGAAAATGCTTTCTGCTCATATTTTTCTAATACTGCTTCTACTGCTTTTTTCCGGATGCCAGGAGAGAAGCGAACATGACAGCACCTATAAGCCTGCGTATTCAGCACAACCTGTTTTTAAAAAGAAAGCGCTGTATGTCTTCGGTGTCCATCCCTTGCACAACCCAAGTCGTCTTTTTAAAGTCTACCAGCCTATGATCGATTATATCAATAAGAATCTGGCCGAGGCTGAACTGCGGCTGGAAGCATCACGGAACTACGCTATTTTCGACAAAAAGCTTTTTTCGGGCTATTTCCACTTCGCTTTGCCCAATCCTTATCAGACCGTCATCGCAACGCAAAAAGGGTACAGGGTCTTTGGGAAGATGGGAGATGATGATAATTTTCGAGGGATCATCCTGGTACGCAAAGACAGTGGGATAAAAACCGTCCAGGATCTTAAAGGAAAGACAGTGAGTTATCCGGCTCCGACAGCTTTGGCTGCGACGATAATGCCGCAGTGGTATCTGCACAAGCACGGTATCAATATCAATGAGGATATTACCAACAGCTATGTCGGTTCTCAGGAATCCTCTATAATTAACGTCTATCTCGGAAAATCAGCAGCGGCAGCGACATGGCCTCTTCCATGGCATGCTTTTATAAAACAGAGGCCTGAAATAGCCAATGAACTATTCGTCAAATGGGAAACGGCTCCGCTTGTGAACAATGGGCTCGTCGCAAGGAAGGATATCCCCCCAAAGATTGTCAATAAAATAGGCAATATCATCTTTTCGTTACACACACATCCTCAGGGCAAAAAGATACTCGAAGCGATGGAACTCAGTCAATACGAAGCAGCCGATGACAGCGTCTACGACAGTATAAAAACCTTTCTTAAAACATTTGAGGATGAAGTCCGTCCTATAAGGACAGAGAATGAATAATATCTTGCTCCGACTAAAGCCCAAAAGCCTTCGATCCCGACTTGTCTTTGGGATAGGAACGATTCTGGCGGTCTTGATCATTTCATTCAACTACATAACCGTCAAAGAAGAGAGTAAGTTTTTGCATCAACAAGGTCTCAAACAAGCTTCAAACCGCAGTCTTGCATTGGCGACCGTCAGCAAAACCTGGCTCTTGGCAAATGATTATATCGGCCTGGAAGAGATCGCCCACAATTTTTCAGTATATGATGACTTGGACTTTCTTGCTATCACCAACATGGACGGGAAGATCCTTGAACACACGGATCATTCTCTTATCGGTAAATACATTACCGACGAACAGCGTATTGCCTACCTTAAGCAGATGCTCGATGCTGACGACAATCTTCAAAACGAGAAGATACTTCTTGATAACAGGGACCATATTGAGATCATTAGAGTTGTCCATCATGGCAAAAAACATATCGGTATGGTCAATCTGCGTATTAATCAGAAACACCGTCAAAAAAATATCGATAAAAGAATAACCAAGGGTATTATATTTACTGTCGTCTCCCTCCTGGCCGCCATCCTCTTCTCTGTATTTATTGCCAACAATCTTACAAAAGAGTTGGTACAGCTGATCAGTATGATGAGAAAAGTCAGATATGGCGACAAAAATGTACAAGCGAATGAAAGTGATACAAGAGAGATATCCCTGCTTTCACACGAGTTTAACAGTATGATCAGTGCCTTGAATGCAAGTGAGCAATCGTACAAACAGTTAAGTGAACGCTTGGAACTCGCATTTGAAGGCAATCA
>JBFEYG010000272.1:0-1541 GCA_041562275.1 Sulfurimonadaceae bacterium
AAGCAGAGACACTAAGGAGATATGATGATTAAAAAGATAAAAGACTTTCTTGGTGTAGATATCAAAGAAGCGAAGTATAAACTTTCAGACGATCCGGTATTCGGACGCATTTCAGATGAAAAGAAACCGGATAAGTGGGTTTTTTCTACCTGCGGGTATTGTGGTGTAGGCTGCGGCCTTTATATCGGGGTAAAAGACGGTAAGGCCGTCTACACAAAAGGAAATCCCAAGCATGGCGTCAATATCGGTACGCTCTGTCCAAAAGGACTGAGTGAACATCATATGATCAATGCGGATAATCGTATCTTAACGCCTTTAATCAGGAAAAACGGAAGGCATGAAGCGGCCAGCTGGGATGAAAGTTACCGCAAGGTGTCTGACGAGTTTAAACGCATCACGAAGGAGTACGGCTCCAGGGCGATCGGTGTTATCTCGACAGGACAGCTTCTCACCGAAGAGTTCTACACTTTGGGAAAATTTGTACAGCTTGGTCTTCGTACGAATAACTATGACGGTAATACGACACTCTGCATGGCTTCGGCTGTCATGGGATACAAACAGTCGCTTGGTTCAGACGGCCCTGTCGGATGTTATGAGGATTTTGAAGAGGCTGATGTCATCACACTTATCGGTGCAAATATTGCCGATAATCATCCAATCTTGAAGCTTCATCTAGCCAAGAACAAGAAAAAGCCAAAAATTATCGTCATTGACCCGCGTTTTTCAAAGACGGCACAGATGGCAGATATCTTTGTCCCGCTTAAGCCCCGCACTGACCTGGCGCTGATCAACGGTCTGTGCTACATCATACTGGAGCAGGGCTGGGAAGACGCGGAGTATATTGCCGCGAACTGCAACGGTTTTGGCGTATTGAAAAAGCACCTTCAGGACTATCCGCCGCAGGAGGTTTCCAATATTACGGGCATAGAAGTAAAAGAGCTCTATGAGATCGCACGGCAGATCGCAGGAGCGGATGCAGCCTTGACAGCATGGACGATGGGAGTGAACCAGTCATATATGGGAACGGATACGGTCTCTGCGATCAACAACCTGCATCTGCTTACGGGACACATCGGCCGGCCGGGTGCGGCACCTTTTTCGATCACGGGGCAGTGTAATGCCATGGGAACACGCGAGACAGGATTTACCTCCTCGCTCCCGGGATATAGGAACTTTGGAGATGAGGCCGCTGCCAAAGAGTATGCCGATATCATCAATGTCCCACTAGAGTCGATACCGAGAGAACGTGGATATAAATACGCCGAGATCATCGATGCGATTGATAGAGGTGAGATAAAGGCCTTGTGGATCGTCGCGACGAATCCTCTGGTCAGTTTTGTTGATCAGGAAAAGCTTCGTTCGGCATTGAAAAAACTTGACTTGCTTGTCGTTCAGGACGCTTTTTATTCGGATACGGCTGAGATAGCTGATGTTGTCTTTGCTGCAGGGACATGGGGTGAGAAGGAGGGAGTATATACGAACTCTGAGCGCCGCTGTAACCGGGCGAACAAAGCAGTCGAACCTGCAGGCGAAGCAAAGAG